>NZ_REFO01000013.1 GCF_003688665.1 Hydrogenothermus marinus | reverse complement strand
TCTACTATACAGGTTGCGAAGTTGTTTATTCCGTAATCTATGGCTAAAACTCTACTTCCTTTAACCTCTACTTTTGGTATTGCCTCTTCATATATCACTACCAGTTTGTAGCTTAGATGTCCATAAGCCTTGTATGGAACTAATTGAATGTTAAGAACTCTTAATTCTTTTAACCTTTTATAGCCTGTGTCTATCCAGAGGTAATCGGTTTCTATTTTGAATTTGCTCTTTAAGTATTCCTTTAAACTCTTTGAGAGGGAGAGCCTTATTACACTTCCTACTATCTTAAAGCCTGTCTTGTCCCACGTGATTGTCCTATGAGGAAGATTAGGATTTTGGTATTTGGGAGGTTTTACAAACTCAACTCCCTTTTTCTTGTAGCTTTCAGGAGACTTTAGGAAGTTAAAGAAGTTGTTCCAAGCTCTTGATAGTTCATCAAGGATGATTTGAGCAGAGCGAGAGTGTAAGGAACGGAGGTTAACGGAACTGTCCTTTAGTTTATGATATAGGTCTTTGTAGAGCGGCTTGGCTAATTTGTTTTGTATTAGGTAATTAGCTTGGTTCCATAGTTTACCTGCATGGTAGGTTAAGTGTCCAATTATTATCAGTTGTTCGTCAGTTAACCTGTTATTAAGCTCAAATGAAATAGCTTTTTTTGTTTTCATAGGTTTATTGTATCATTCTATATACGGGCTTTCATCCCCTCCCTTACGGAAGGGGTCTTCTCGCCCGCTAAAGATAAAATTTAATTCGTTAATAAATATTATAAATTATCTTGATTGTTTTTTTTGATTAGATTAAATCTTTATATTTGTTTCTTTTTCTAAATTTTCTTCTATATTTTCAAGAGTTGTATTTTTAAACATATTGTAAAGTCTATCTCTTTCTTCTTTCCACATATTATGAATTGCACAAGGTTTTGAATCTGAACATTCTTTAAAACCTAAAATACAAGATTCAAAAAGTTCAGTACCGTCTATTGATTTGATAATATCAAATAAGGATATCTTTTTTAAATCTTTTTTTAATTTCACTCCACCATTAGGACCTCTATAAGACTCTAAAAATCCATCTTTTACTAAAATCTGAAGAATTTTAGACAAAAAGTAGAAAGATAATCCTAAATTTTCTGAAATCTCTCTTATTGATATAAATCTATTTTCTTTTTTATTTTCTTTGGCAATATAAATAATTGCTCTAATAGCATCTTTACATGCTGTTGATAGCATTAAAGCCACTCCTTTTCTTCTTTATATACATTTGGAAATAGGAAATTTTCTTCTTCCATAAAATGATCCTTTAACATAGTAAATACTTTTTCAATGCTGTTAACTAATCTATCTTTATATTTTTTATTTTTTTTATATTTTTCATAATAGTATATAACATCTTCTATTGCTTCATCTAAAACATCATGTGCGAAAATTATTGCTTGACTATCAAAATCTGGATACTTTTCTTCTATTTTCTGATTTAATCTTTCTTCCTCTTTTTCTGCATGATTTTGTATATCTTCTTTAAGAAAATTTATTATTTTTTCCAATAAATCTTCATTAAATTTAAAATGTAATAGCTTTTTCCAGTTTTCCATTTTTTGTATATATTCTTGATGTTCATTTTTAAGATTTTCTATGAAATCTTTTAAATCCATTTTTAAAAGCCACCAGTTAAGAATGAAGCAGTAACAGTATCCATTGTATTTAAATGATTTATAAGCCAAGGAATAAATCCTTCTTTTAGAAAGTTTGCAATTAATTTAGTATCCTTTGTTTTTTCAAATTTTTCTCGTAGGTTATATAAATCTTTTAATACATTATCATGTTCCATTTTATGCATTGGATAAGCAAAAAACTCATTTTGTTCCATTAAATCTTCTTCAAAAGAAAAATGATCTTCTATATGTTCTATAAATTCATCAAACAACTTTTTGGTTTTTTCATAATCTCCTGACATAGCAGTATCATATAGATTATTAATCATATCTACTTCTTCAAAATGAATCTCATTCATTTCATTTAATGCAACTTTTGGAAGTTCTTCTTTTGTTAATAACATTTTTATCACCTCATAATTAAGACTAATTACTCTTTAATCTATAATTTTTGAATTTAAAATTTTATGATTTATATCAAATTTTTTATACTCTTATGTTAAAATTCTTTTAAATTCTATAAAACTACATACTGAGAGGTATTGATGAAAATATATTCACTGCAGATAAATTTAGAACTTGGAAATATTGAAAAAAATATGGAAAAAATATTTTCATATATAGATAAAATAGAAAAATCCTCTAAAACATCTTTGTTACTTCTTCCTGAAATGTTTAGCAGTGGATTTGATAATGAGAATTTAGAAAATCATGCAAAGGAAACTCCTCAAATATATAAAGATTTAGAAAAATTATCCTTAGAAAAAAACTTAGTAATATCAGGAACTCTTCCAGAAAAATCAAGATATGGAATATATAATAAAGCATTTGTAATAGATAAAGGGGATATAATCTTTAAAAGAGCAAAAGTTAAGCTTTTTACTCCGACAAATGAGGATAAATATTTTAAACCAGGAAAAAATAGTTTTGATATAGCAGAAAGCTCTGTAGGTAATCTTGGAATAATGATATGTTTTGAACTTAGATATCCTAATATCTCTCATATTTTAAGAAAAAAGGGTGTAGAGATAATATTAATTCCTGCTCAATGGGGACTTTCAAGGAAAGAACATCTTGAAATACTTTCAAAAGCGAGAGCAATAGAAAATCAATCTTTTGTAGTTGTAAGTGATACAACTGATAAAATAGGTAGAATTTCTTATGCAGGAAGTTCGGCTATTTATGATCCTTGGGGTAAGACTTTAGCTTTTATTGATAGTGAAGAAGGATTAGTAGAAGCAGATATAAATTTAAGTGAAGTTTATAGAGTAAGAAGAAAGATAAAAATGGAGATATAAAATGAAAGTATTGAGAGTTGCTTTAGCTCAATTAAATCTTACAGTTGGAGATATAAAAGGAAATACAGAAAAAATAATTGAATATATAAAAAAAGCAAAAGAAAAAGAAGTTGATATAGTAGCTTTTCCAGAACTTGCTATTACAGGTTATCCACCGGAAGATCTTTTATTTAAAGAAGAGTTTATAAATGAAAATCTAAAAGCCTTAAAAAAAATAGAACCTTATATAGAAGGTATTATAGCTATTGTAGGATTTGTAGATAAAAAAGAAGATATATACAATGCTGCAGCTATTTTAAGTAATAAAAAACTTTTAGCTACTTATCATAAAAATATGCTTCCTAATTATGGTGTGTTTGATGAAATGAGATATTTCCAAAGAGGAAATGAGATTACTTTATTAAATATAGAAGGATATAAGGTAGGTATTTCTATATGCGAAGATATATGGTATCCAGAAAATCCAATAAATATAATGGCTATAGAAGGGGTTGAACTTGTAATAAATATAAATGCTTCTCCTTACAACATAGGAAAAATAGAAAAAAGAGAAAATATGGTAAGAACAAGAGCTACTGATAATTTAATATCAATAGCTAATGTAAATATGATTGGTGGGCAAGATGAACTTGTTTTTGATGGTAGTAGTTTTGCAGTAGCTCCAGATGGTAAATTTTTAGCAAAAGGAAAGTCTTTTGAAGAAGATTTTATTATTTTTGATATAGAACTTGATAGTATATTTAGAAAACAGCTTAAAGATAATAGATTAAGAAACTTAAGAGCCTCTTATAAAAGAGAAGAAATAGTTAAAGAGATATTCGTGGATTATAAAATAAAAAATAAAACAACAAAAATAAAAGAAAAAATAGAGTTAGATTTACCAGAAGTAGAGCAGATATATAAAGCTTTAGTATTAGGATTAAGAGATTATATATATAAAAATGGATTTGAAAAAGTGGTAATAGGTTTAAGTGGAGGAATAGATAGTTCTTTAACTGCTACTATTGCTGTAGATGCTCTTGGAAAAGAGAATGTTAAAGGGGTATTAATGCCTTCTCAATTTACTTCAAAAGAAAGTATAGAAGATGCTGAAAAGCTTGCAAAAAATCTTGGAATAGAAACTTTTACTTTTAAAATCAAAGATATATTTGATAAATATATGAATATTCTTAATCCTGTTTTTGAAGGAAAAGAATGGGATATAACAGAAGAAAACTTACAAGCAAGAATAAGAGGAAATCTTTTAATGGCTTTATCAAATAAGTTTGGCTGGATAGTTCTTGCAACAGGTAATAAATCAGAAATGAGTGTAGGATATGCAACTTTATATGGAGATATGGTTGGAGGTTTTGCAGTATTAAAAGATATTTATAAAACAAAAGTTTATGAACTTGCTCAGTATAGAAACAGTATATCTCCAGTAATACCTGAAAGAGTTTTACAAAAGCCACCTTCTGCAGAACTTAAACCAAATCAAAAAGATGAAGATGAACTACTGCCTTATCCTATCCTTGATGAAATTATATATCTATATGTAGAAGAAGATTTATCACCAGAAGAAATATCAAAAAGAGGTTTTGATATAGAAAGCGTAAAAAGAGTGATAAGAATGATAGATAATAATGAATATAAAAGAAGACAAGCACCAATAGGAATTAAAATAACAGAAAGAGCTTATGGAAAAGACTGGAGAATGCCAATAGTAAATAAGTTTAAGTACTAAACAAGAATAAAATCTTCTCCAAGGAAAACCTTTTTTACATACTCATCATTTACTATTTTTTCAGGTTTTCCTTCTGCTATTACTTTTCCATGAGCTATTATATAAGCTCTGTCAGTAATTTTTAATGTTTCTCTAACATTATGGTCTGTTAAAATTATTCCAATATCTTTTTGTATTAAAGATTTTATAAGATTATTTATATCTTTTACAGAAACAGGATCAACCCCTGCAAATGGCTCATCTAATAAAAGAAATGAAGGATTTATAATTAAACTTCTTGCTATCTCAAGTCTTCTTCTTTCTCCACCTGATAAAGTAGAAGCTTTTTGATTTTTTAATCTTTCTATCCCAAACTCTTCTAATAACTCTTCTGCCTTTTCATATATTATTTTTTTGTCATCATACTGGAACTCTAAAAACATTACTAAATTTTCAAGTACAGTTAAATCTTTAAAAATAGAACTTTCTTGAGGTAAAAATGATATTCCTTTTTTTGCTCTTTCATAAACAGGAAGATTTGTAATATCTTCTTTATCAAGATATATATTTCCTTCATCTGGTTTTATAAATCCAAGTAAACATTTAAAAGTAGTTGTTTTACCTGCACCATTTGGGCCAAGAAGTCCTATAATCTCTCCCTCATTAACTTCTAAGGATATTCCTTGTAAAATTGCTCTATCTTTGTAAGATTTTTTTATATTATCAACATAAAGCCTTGATTTTTTCATTTATTATTTTGTAAAAATTTTTTAATATTTCTTACTGCTTGTCTTATTCTTTTTTCATTTTCAACTACTGCAAATCTAACATATCCTTCTCCATGTTCTCCAAAACCTACACCAGGTGCTACTGCAACTTTAGCCTCTTTTAAAAGTTTCATACTAAATTCAATAGAGCCTAAATCTTTGAATTGTTCAGGTATTTTTGCCCATAAAAACATAGTTGCTTTTGGTTTTTCTACTTTCCAACCTGCTCTATTTAAACCTTTAACTAATATATCAAGTCTTTTATTATATGTATCCCTTGCTTTTTCTACAATTGAGTAATCACTATCAAGAGCAATCACAGATGCTACCTGAATAGGTGTAAATGTTCCATAATCTAAATAGCTTTTAAGTCTTTTCAGATTATAAACAATAGTTTCATTTCCAAGTACAAATCCAACTCTCCATCCTGCCATAGAAAATCCTTTTGTCATTGAATAAAGCTCTACTGCAACATCTTTAGCACCTTCTACCTGTAAAATAGACGGAGCTTTATATCCATCATAACAAAGATCTGCATAAGCAAAATCATGAATAATCCATAAACCTTTTCCTTTTGCAAATTTTACTATCTCTTTGAAGAACTCAATATCAACAGACATAGTTGTTGGATTATTTGGAAAGTTTAAAAGAAGTACTTTAGCTTTTGGATAGCTATCTTCATAACTTTCATATATATTTTTTAAGAATTTTTCCTGTTTTTCGCTATCACTACCTTCTAATGGAAGAGGTACAGTTAACACACTTGCTCCTGCTATAACAGGTGCATAATAATGGATTGGATATCTTGGACTTGGCACAAGGGCTATATCTCCTGGCTCAAGCATAGCTACCATAAGATGAGAAATTCCTTCTTTTGAACCAATTGTCATTATAGCTTCTTTTTCTGGATCAATGTCAACATCATATCTTCTTTTATAAAAATCTGTAATTGCTTTTCTAAGTCTTGGAATACCTTCAGACATAGAGTATCTATGGGTATGTTTCTTTTTAGCTGATTCACATAATTTATCAATTATATGTTTTGCAGGTTGAAGGTCTGGATTACCCATTCCAAAATCTATAATATCTTCACCTTCTTTTCTCATTTGAGATTTTAGTTTGTTAACAACTGCAAAAACATACTGAGGAAGTCTTTTTATTCTTGGAAACTCATACATTTCACTCATTTAGTTTGAACCTCTTTTTTCTTTGGTAGTAATACTATTGGATCTACAGGAATTGCATTTTTTCTAATTTCAAAATAAAGTCCACAATCATCACTATTATTTAATTTTCCTGTATATCCTATAATATCTCCTTTTTTAACATACTTGCCATCTTTTGTAGCTATCTTTCCAATATGGCCATAAACTGTATTGTAATTTTTTCTATGTTTAATTATTACAAGATTACCAAAAGCTTTTATACTATCTCCTGCATATATAACTTTCCCAGATTCTGATGCTTTAATTGGATAATTACAATCTGTTTTAATATCTATTCCTAAATGTCTTAAAGTAGAACTATTTACAAATTGAGCTATTACAACTCCTTTGTCAACAGGCCATATAAATCCAAAAGGCATAGATTTTGAAATCTGTTTTATCTTTTCTTCTTCTGTAATTTCTACAACTTTTACTATCTTCTTAGGAATTTTTATTTTTTGCCCAGGTCTAATAATATAAGGTTTTCTTAGATGATTTATTTTTATAATCTCATTAACTGATGCATTATATTTTCTTGCTATAAGAGCAATACTTTCACCAGGTTTTACAGTATGTATAACAATTTTTTTTATTATCTTTTTCTTTACTTTTACTTTAGGAGATTTTTTAGTTTTTTTTGTTTGATGGTAATTTTTATTACCTTTCTTTATACATAAAATTTGACCAACTCTGATAGTATTACCTTTTAAATTATTTAATTTTTTTAAATCTTTAACCCATACATGATATTTTTTTGCAATAGTTATTAAAGAATCACCTGCTTTTACTTTATATGTAATAGCACAGTTATTGATACTTTGTTGCTCTGTTTTCTTTTTTTGTTTAACAGGAATCTTTATTTTTTGCCCAGGTCTAATAATATAAGGTTTTCTTAGATGATTTATTTTTATAATCTCATCAACAGATACTTTATATTTTTTAGCTATGTAATGTAAGTTATCACCAGGCTTTACAATATAAACCTTTGCAAATGCTACTGAAAAAGTAAAAAATAAAATTGTTAATATATTAATACCTAATCTCAAAATCAGTAAATCCTCCATCTTTATTTAAAAATTCATAATCTATATCTATAATTTCGGCTAAAGGAGGTCCTTTATAAAGATTTTCTAACAGCTCCTTTAGTTTATCTTCATCTCCTTCTGCTACAACTTCTACTGTTCCATCTGGAAGATTTTTTACCCAACCTTTTAAACCAAGTCTATCTGCTGTTTCCTTTGTAAACTTTCTATAGTATACGCCTTGTACTTTGCCTTTTACAATTGCATGGAGTAGCATCTAAAACTCCAACTAAATTTTATTAGCTTAATATTATAATACTTGAAAAAGGTAAGTTAAAGCTTAATTTTTGTCATAAAATATAAAGATTAAAATAATTTTAAAGAGGTAAAATGAGACAAAAAGATTTACAGCTTTTAGAATATCCAAAATTTTTAGAAGACATATCTAAATTTACTTTAAATGAAAAAACAAAAAATAAGATAAAATCTTTAAAACCATTAACAGATAAAGAAAAAATTCAAAAAAAACATAAAAAAGTTGATGAATTTATCCTAATTGTTCTTAAAGAAGGATATTTTCCTTTATCAGAATATCCAGATATAGAAGAAAGTTTAAAACTTTTGGCTATAGAGGAAAGTATTTTATCTCCTCATGAAATACTAAATATTTCTAAGCTTTTAAACATATCAAGACAGATAAAAAATTTTTTTTCAGGAAAATTATCAAAAGAAAATAGCCTATTTTATTTATATAAAAAACTTTTTTCATCAAAAGATACTGAAAATATTATAAATGATAGTATAGATGAAGCAGGATATATAAAAGATAGTGCAAGTAGAGACCTAAAAAGAATAAGAAAAGATATAAAAGAGCTTGAACATAAAATTACAAATATTTTAGAAAGTATTTTAAATAATCCAAATTATGAAGATATAATTCAAGAAAGAATTATCACAATAAGAAAGGATAGATATGTTATTCCTGTAAAAGAAAATTTTTCATCAAAAATAAAAGGTATTATCCATGACAGGTCATCTTCAGGGCATACTATATTTTTAGAACCAATATCTATTTTAGAGTTAAATAATAAACTTTCTGATTTAAAAATAAAAGAAAGAATAGAAATAAGAAAAATACTAAAGTTTTTAACTGATATTTTAAGAACAAAACAAAAAAATATCCAAAGCACATTTGAAGCAGTAATAGAGTTTGATTATCTATATACTATATACAAATATGCAAAAGAAACTGATGCAAAACTACCAAAAATCTCAGATAGATTATACTTAAAAAATGCAAAACATCCTTTATTCTTATTAGAAGGTAAAGATTTTAAACCTATAGATTTAATTATTAATGAAAAACAAAAAGGACTTGTAATTACAGGGCCAAACACTGGTGGAAAAACAGTAGCTTTAAAAACAACAGGACTACTTGCTTTAATTTATCAAACAGGACTTCCAATCCCAGTTTCTGAAGAAAGCGAAATACCAATTTTTGATGGAATATATATAGATATAGGAGATTTTCAAAGTATTCAACAAGATTTATCAACATACTCATGGCATATATCAAATATAAAAGATATACTTTCAAAGGTAGATAGTAAATCATTAGTTTTACTTGATGAATTAATTCCAGGTACAGATCCAGATGAAGGTTCAGCTATTGGAATAGGAATACTTAAATATTTAAAAAATAAAAACAGTTATGTGATAGCCACATCCCATTTTAAACAGATAAAAATGTTTGCCCTTTCAGATAATTATTTTAATGTTGCATCTGTAGGATTTGATAAAGAAACTCTTACACCAACATATACTCTTTATTATAACTCTGTTGGAAATAGTATGGCTTTTTATATAGCAAAAAGACTTGGATTTAATGAAAAGATTTTAGAAGATGCAAAAAGCTATCTAAAAGAAGATAGTATAAAACTTGAAGAAGCAATAGAAAAATTAGAGCAGTTTAAAGAAAAATATTATAAAGAACATCAAAAATATTTAGAAATTAATCAAAAACTAAAAGAAGAAAAAGAAAAGTATGAAAAGTTAAATGAAGAACTTGAAAGAATCAAAAAAGAAAAATGGAAAGAAAGTTTAAAAGAGATAAATGAATTTGTAAAAAATGTAAAAAAAGAAGGATATTCAATACTTGAAAATCTAAAAGAAAAACAATCAGGGAAAAATATAGAAATTTTTGGAAAAAATGTAAAAGAAAAGATATCCCAATTTTCAGAAGAAGATACAGAAATTCCTTTAATAGATATTGGAGATAAAGTAAAGATAAAAGGCAAAAATACTATTGGTGAAGTAATATCTGTTAGAGAAACGAAAGCAAATGTTAATTTTAATGGCCTTAAAATATGGGTACCTTTAAAAGATTTAGAAAAGGTAGAAGAAATAACTTCAAAGAAAAAGATGAAATTTTCTATAAAAAAAGGGAAACCTTCTGTAAAAAATGAGATAAATCTTATAGGAATGACAAAAGAAGAAGCTATAAAAAAATTATCTGATTATTTAGATAAAGCAGTTTTAGCAGGATATAGTAGAATACGAATTATACATGGATATGGTTCAGGAGTTTTAAGAAAAGCAGTTAGAGAATATCTTGATATAGCCCCTTATAATATATCTTATAAAGATGCAGATTATCAAGAAGGTGGAATGGGAGTTACAATAGCAGAAATTAAATGATAATTATTATTGAAAATAAAATTCTATTAAATATAATAGTATAGTTAATCTTCATTTGAGGTAAAAGAAATGAATAATATAAAAAGAAGAAATACAAAACAAAGAGCTATTATATATGATATAGTTGCATCTACAAATAGTCATCCTACAGCAGACTGGATTTATGAAAAAGCAAAAAAAGTAATACCAAATATAAGTCTTGGTACTGTTTATAGAAATCTTCATATTCTAAAGGAAGAAGAAAAAATAATAGAGATTAACGATGGAAAACAAAGTAGGTTTGATGCAAGAATAGATAAACATTATCATTTTAAATGTTTATCATGTGGTAATATATATGATATAGAAAAAGAAGATGTTTTGGACATTAAAGATATAAATTTAAGTAATAAAGGATTTGATGTGTTAGATGCTTCTATAACATTAACAGGTATTTGTCCAAGCTGTAAAAAGGAAAATAACTAAAGGATATTATGAAGAAAATAGTAAGCCCAATAAATTTTAGAGAAGATAGACTACCACCAGGTCAACACTGGGTTGACCATTTAATAGTGCTTGATATAGCAGGACCACCTTCTAATATAGATTTGAATAAATATAGATTTAAAATATTTGGAGAAGTTGAAGAAGAAAAAATATTAACTTGGGATGATATTTTAGATTTAGAGCCAGTAGAACTTAAAGCAGATTTTCATTGCGTTACAAGATGGAGCTGTAAAGATGTAGTTTGGCAAGGTTTTCATGTAAACGAAATAAAAAAATTAGTAAAAATAAATCCTGATGTAAAAGCAGTTATGGTTCATTCTCTTGATGGATATACAACAAATATTCCAATAGAATACTTTTTTGATGAAGATGTGATATTTGCATATAAATTATTTGAAAAACCAATTCCTGCTGATAATGGTTATCCCTTAAGATTAATTGTTCCTAAACTTTATTCATGGAAAAGTGCAAAATTTGTTTCAGGAATAGAATTCCTAAAAGAAGATATACCCGGTTTTTGGGAACAAAGAGGCTATCATATGAGAGGAGATCCATGGAAAGAAGAAAGATACTCAGTCTAATTTTAATTTTTACATTCTTTTTTAGTAGTATAAAAGCTCAAGAAAACAAGAACTGCGATTCTTATTTAGCATCTTATCCAGATATAATCAAAGTAGTTTTAGACAACAAAGATAATTTAGATCTTTCTCAAGAACAGATGGAATCAATAGAGTCAGCAATAAGCACTTATGAGCCTATGATACTTGAAAGAAAAAAACAGATAAATCAACTTCAAGAAAAACTAAATAAACTAATTTTAGAAGGTGGAAAATCTGAAGATATAAAACAGATAATATTAAAACTTGCCCAGTTAAAAGCGGAAAATTTAGTACTAAAAATAAAAGAAATAAGAGAAGTACAGAACAGCTTAACAGAAAGTCAGTATAAGAAAATTCTTTCTTTAATAGAGGCAAAGAAGATATAAGTTGGTTTTTTATATACAAGTATTTTTGACTTTTTCTTTATGAAAAGTTTAGAATATATATCTGTTTGATGAAAAATAAAAATAGAGGATAACTAATGGGGAAGCTTTTTTACAGTTTATTTATATCTACATTTATTATTATTTTTTCCTATGCAGCTTCATCTACAATGTCTGGAACTTCTGTTCAAGGAACTGCTACTCAAGGTATAATTTCTACTCAATCAGAATCTTCAGTAGGTGGAACAACTAACTCTGAATCAGGTTCTCAATCTCAGCAAGCAGAAGAGATTCAAAATAGTGAAACACAGCAAGAAATTGAAAATTTAAAAGAACAATATATACAAAAAGAAGTTCAAGGAATATCTACTCAAGTTTCAGATATTGAAAGTTTATATATGTCTAAAATAGGCCTTTCTAAAGTAAAGGGAAGATTAAGACAATTTGGATATAATTTTTTTAAAGGATATAAAGTTACAGGCTTAACTTCTGTTGGAGATAAATATATACTTGGGCCAGGAGATTTTTTATTACTATACATATGGGGGGATCCTGTTGATATTTTAGGATTAAATGGCTTTTATAGATTAGTTATTGATAGAGAAGGAAAAGTATTTATACCTCATCTTGGAGTATTTTATGTTTGGGGGCTTTCAGTAGCTAAAGCTAAAAATTTATTTTATGATTTTTTCAAGAAAAAATTTAAAAATTTTCAAATAGAGCTTTCCCTTGGAAAACTAAGAACATTTCCAGTATATGTTTCAGGATTTGTAAATAAACCTTCTGTTGTTCAGGTTACAGGAATAAATACTGTACTTGATGCTTTGGCCTTAGCAGGAGGAATAAGTAAAAATGGTTCTTTAAGGAATATTATATTAAGAAGGGCTACAGGAGAAAAACAGAAAATAGATTTATATGATCTATTAGTAGAAGGAAAACCTATAAATATTACAGTAAAGCAAGGAGATTCTATTTATGTAGGACCAATAGGAAAAACTGCTGCAATTTATGGAGAAGTAAAGAGACCTGCTATTTATGAACTAAAAGAAAATGCAACAATAAATGATTTAATAAAACTTGCTGGAGGTCTTAATCCTTCTGCTTATGAATATAATGTAAAGTTATATAGATATGAAAACAATCAATTAATCATAAAAGATGGAAGTTTAAAAGATAAAAAATTTATGGAAAGTTATATAAAAGATGGTGATTTAATAAAAATAGAAGAGATAAAAAATATTATTGAAAATAAGGTTGAAATAAAAGGCCATATAAAATATCCTTCTATTTATTCTATAAATGAAGTTAACACACTAAGAAAAGCAATAAAATTAGCAGGATTTTTAGATGATACAAATCTTTATTATGCAGAAATTATTAGAAAACAAAAAAGTGGTAATTATAAAGTTATAGAATTTAAACCTATAGATATTCTAAACAATAAAAAAGATATAAAATTAAAACCTCTTGATACCGTTGTATTTTATCCGGAATTTATTTATAAACCTATAAAAATATCTGGAGAAATAAAATAAGGTAAAGTAATTCCATATTATGAAGGAATAACATTACTTGATGTACTTAGAGATGTAAAATTTAAGGAAAAACCAAGATATTTAAAAGCTGTTATTTTTAGAGAAAATAATAATAAAGAGGGATATAAAGAGTATCCTACATATAAAAATCAAAATCTTTTAAATAAGAATAATTTAATAACGAACAGTATAAATAAAAGGTTTATTGCAGAAAATAATCAAAATTTTATCGATAAAAATTTAGGCTTAAAAGATCAATATGATAATTCTTACTTTACTAAAAAAGAAAAGAAAGTAGTTTATTTATACGATTTATTAATAAAAGGAAGTAAGGAAGAAAATATAACTTTAAAGGAAGGTGATTCTATCTTAATAAAAAAAGTAGAAAATACAGAAAAAGATAAAACAGTAACTATTCTCGGAGAAGTAAATAGACCAGGAATATATAAGTATAAATCAGGTATGAGATTATATGATCTTATATTAGAAGCAGGTGGTTATACAGAAGATGCATATCCAAAGGCATTAATATTTATAAGAGAAAGTGCTAAAAAACTACAACAAGAGCAATTACAAGCTTCAATTCTCAGTATGGAAGAAAGTTTATCTAAAAGTTCTGAAGGTTTAGAAGCGGCTGGAGCAACTGCTGAAGAACAAGCACTTGCAAAAATGTATATAGAAAAACAAAAAAGATTATTAAATATAATAAAACAAAAAGCAAAATTAGGACTTGGTAGAGTTGCTCTTGATATCCCAAACTCTCTTGAAGAATTGAAATATTCAAAAGATAATATCCAGCTTCAAGATGGGGATTTTATTTATATCCCAGCAAAACCTAATTATATACTAGTTCTTGGGGATGTTTATAATCAAATATCTTTACCTTACAGAAAAGATTTTACAGTTGAAGACTATCTTAAAGAAGTTGGTGGAGCGAAAGAAAATGCTAAAGAAGATGATATTTATATAATAAAAGCAAATGGAAGAGTAGTTTCAAAAAGAAATTTTGATAGCTCATTTATAAAATGGCAAGATGATAAACTTTATATAAAGCAAGATTTTTATTCAATGAAATTAGAGCAAGGAGATACTATAGTTGTTCCAACAGAACTTAAAATTCCTGTAATGTGGAGACCTCTTTTAAGAGATATTACCCAGATTATATTCCAGTCTATATCTACTGCAGTTCTTGCTAAGAGGTTATAATTTATGAAGAAGATAGTATTTACTGGATTTGCTTTTTTTTCTATAGCTAATGCTCATCCTCTTTTAAATATAAATGTTGATGATTATGAGTTTTATGAAAAGCTTGAATCTGCAAAGAATTCTAATAAACTCATTTTATCTATAAAGCCTATAAGTAATATATTTTCATCAGAAAAAGGTGGTTGGTATATAAAACCAATAAACAATATAACTACAAAAATATATTATACAAATGCAGATAATCTTTTGCTGGAAGGACAATCAGGAATAAGTTTAAAAAAAGGCTTAAATGCTTTCTTTTATGAAGATGGATATATA
Organism: Hydrogenothermus marinus; assembly: GCF_003688665.1. Lineage (NCBI taxonomy): Bacteria > Pseudomonadati > Aquificota > Aquificia > Aquificales > Hydrogenothermaceae > Hydrogenothermus > Hydrogenothermus marinus. The sequence goes on along the minus strand of NZ_REFO01000013.1, from coordinate 159,965 downwards.
TCTTTTGGTAAAAATTTAGTTTCTTATTACCAACTTAGACAAGATTTAAATAAGGATACAAAACAAGGAAATTTATTTAGAGGTTATATAAAATACAAAATAGGAAAATTTTCAATAGAAGCTGGAAGAGATAATGTCAACTGGGGACCGGGAGAATATGGGTTGATATTATCAAACAATACTTATCCTTTTCCTTTAATAAAGCTTGATACAGAGCAACCTTTAAAATTTTGGGGAAAATGGAGATTTACTATATTAAACGGATGGCTACAAGAAAAAAGAAAAGATTTTTCTAATCCAAAATTATTAGGATTAAGAGTGGTTTGGAAACCAGCAGACTGGATAGAATTAGGTGGTTCCAAAACAACTATGTATGGAGGAGATGGAAGACCTTCTTATAAACTTACAGATTATCCTGAACTTATATTTTCTTCAAGAGATAATATACCAGGAGATAAATTTGATAATGATTCAAGGGCTGCTTATGATATTTCCATATTTTTACCTTTTAAATCTTTTAATATATTTAAAATTTATTATGTAGAAGCTGGAGATGATATTCATGCTATTTGGCAAAAAGAAGATAGAGGGAAATTAGTAGGTAGATTTCCTTTTATTTTTATGCTATTAGATCCATTATATCAAGCAGGAGTTTTAATTTCTAAAAATAATCATAGTTTGAGAGTTGAATATGTTAAAACAGATTATAGATCATATATACATCATTGGTATAATTATGAAGGTTATACCTATAAAGGATTTTCTCTTGGATATCCTTATGGTAGAGATGTAGAATCATTTTTAATTAAGTATATTTATGATTCTAAGAAAAATTATAGAATAAAAACACAACTTGGCTATTATAAACAACCTGTTAAAACAGGCGATATAAAATCAAAAACATATTATGGATTTGTAGAGTTTTCTTACCTGTTAAGGAAAAATATAGAAATATCCCCATATTTTAGGATAGACAAAAAGGACAATATTGATGAAAATCCTTTACCTACTCAGTTTGATATAACGAATAAAAATAAAACCTTTATAACTGTAGGACTATCAGCAAGTATTAATTTTTAAGAGGTAAAAATGGAAGAAAAAAATATAAATTATCAGCAACCTTGTTATGAAGAAGATGAAATAGATTTATATGAGCTTTGGCAAACTATAAAAAAAAGAAAAAAGTTAATCATAGGACTTTTTTTATCTATAACCATTCTTACAGGAATATTCAGTTTTATAATGACTCCAATATATCGTTCAGAAAGTGCAATAATGCCAATATCAAGTGAATCTTCTCCACTTGGCAATTTGGCAGGTCTTGCAGCAATGGCAGGTGTTTCTGTAGGCGGTGGAGAAGATAGTGCAAAGATAGTAGCTATATTAAATAGTAGAGATATAAAAGAAAGAGTAATAAAAAAGTTAAATCTAATTCCAGTTTTATTAGAAGATGAAATTCCAGAAGATAGAAATCCAATGAATGTAGCAGTGGAAACCTTAGATGATATGGTATCTATTTCAGAAGATAAAAAAACAGGTGTAATAAATATAAATGTTGATTATAAAGATCCAAAGCTTGCACAGAAAATAGCAAATACTTACATAGATGAACTTCATAAAATAATGAATGAAAAAAATCTTACTGTTGCTAAATTTAATAGAATAGAGTTAGAAAAACAGCTTAAAGATCAAGAGGAAAAACTAAAAAAATTAGAAAATAAACTTGCTGAGTTTCAGAAAAAAACAAAAATTTTATCTCCAGAGGATCAATTGTCAGGAGTGATGGATTTATATTCAAATCTTATATCTCAAAAAATGAAACTACTTGTACAACTAAGATCTTTAGAATCAGCTTTTTCTGCAAATAATCCAAGAATTAAAACATTAAAAAGTCAGATAAAAGCAGTAGATAAAGAAATTAAAAATATAGAAGAAAAAACAAATATAGGAGCTTTACCTTCTCTTTCTCAAGCTCCAGAGAAAATGGTAGAGTATTCAAATATAATGAGAGATTTAAAAGTAGCTCAGACTGTTTATGAAACCCTTGTAAAGATGTATGAACAGGCAAAACTTCAAGAAGCAAAAGAAAATATATATGTAGAAATAATAGACCCACCATCATTACCAGATAAACCTGTAAAACCAAAGAAAAAATTGATGGTAGCAGTTGCAGGGATAACATCTTTAATACTTGGAATATTTTTAGCATTCTTTTTAGAATGGCTGGAAGGTATAAAAAATAGAAATAAATTAAATGAAGCTAAAACTGAGTAAGGAGTTAACTATGAAAACAGAAGAATATAAAATAGACCTTGAAAAACTTTCAGAAGAAGCAAGAAAAAGCTTAATAGATTTTTATGAGTATTTAATAGATAAATATAAAAAAGAAGAAAAAAAGATAAAATTAATAAAACTATTTGAAAATATTGAAGGTGTTTTACCTGAAAATTATAAATTTAATAGGGAAGAGATTCATGATAGAGAAAGTTTTCATAGATTCTAATATTTTAATCTATTAAATTACGAAAAATTCTATAAAAGGAGATATAGCAAGAAAACTTTTAATAGAAAAAATAGATAATATCATAATTAGTTCTCAAGTAATTAATGAGTTTATAAATGTTTGCATTAAAAAGAATATCTTGCCTATGGAAGATACATTTAAATATGCTGAAGAGTTTCTGAATATATTTGATTTTAAAGTAATTACTAAAGAAAGTATAAAATTAGCAATGAATATAAAAAGAAAATACAAATACTCTTATTGGGATAGTCTAATTTTAGCATCTGCTTTAGAAAATAATTGTTCAATTTGTTATTCTGAAGATATGCAAGATGGACAATTAGTAGAAGATAAGTTAAAAATTGTAAATCCATTTAAATCATAAAATGCATTTTTAGGAATTTTAATATTATGGAAATTTCAAAAGATAAAAATATTAGATTGACCAAAGATGAAATTTTAAAAATAAAATCCATTATTTTGTCTTTTGATCCAAAAGCAGAAATTATTCTATTTGGAAGTAGAACAGATACAAATAAAAAAGGTGGAGATATTGATATTCTTGTAATATCTGATAAAATTGATTATAAAAAAAGAAGAAAAATCAGAGTTGAACTTTTAAAGTTATTTGGAGATAGAAAAATAGATTTAATAATAACTCCTAACCCATCAAAAAGTGTTTTTACTGAATTGTCATATAAATATGGAGTAAAACTTTGAATTTAGAAGAAAGAAGAAAGCTCTTTTGTGAAAACTTTAGATTATTAAAGAAAAATATACACTGGTTTAAAAAATCATTAGAAAAAACTAAACAGATTAAAGATATTAAAAATGTTAATGAAGAACAGCTTGGAACTATGGAAGTTTTAGCAAGTAGATATTCAAGAAGTATTGATATTTTAATTAATAAACTGTTAAGAAGTTTAGATTATTTAGAATTTGAAGATATATCAAGAAAGTTAGATATTATAATAAGAGCAGAAAAAAGGGGATTTGTAAAAGATTTTAATATATTAATAGAAATGAAAGATTTAAGAAATGAGCTTGCACATGAATACATAGAAGAAAATTTTAAGGAAAAAGTTAAGGAAATCATAGAGAAAAGTAAAGAGCTTATTGAGATTATAAACAAGATAGAAGATTATGTAAAAAAATATAAATATTGTTAATGAAGGCAGGGAAATGCTAATTAAACAGTTTAGAGGAGTAGATTTTATAAATAGGGAAAAAGAGATAGATTTTTTTCTGAGTTATTTTAAACAAAAACCTGAAAGAGTATTGTGGGTTTATGGACCAAAAAGTTCAGGTAAGACTACCTTAATTGAGTATATTATAGAAGAGATATTAGCAAAAAACAGCGAATATTACATAAGATATATAAATTTTAGAGGTATATTAGTATATAGCTATGATACTTTTTTAGATGCGATATTAGAAGAAAAAGATGAAGAAGAAACACAAACAGAATTAAATAGAAATTACAATTTATTTAATGTATTTAAATTAGAAGCAAAAACTTTAAAAAAGATAAAGAAAAGAAAAAAAAATCTATTTAATTATCTTTTAGAGGAATTTCAAAAAACAGGTAAGAAAAACATATTTATTATTGACGAAATCCAAACACTACAAGATATATACATAAACGGAGAAAGAGAATTACTAAATGAGTTTTTAAATTTTTGTGTTAGATTAACAAAGGAAACCCATTTATCACATGTAGTTATATCAACAAGTAATACTATATTTCAAAATCAGATATATAACACTGCGAAAATGAAAGCAACAAGTGATTTTAAATTGGTAGATCATTTAGGATATAAAGATATAGAAGAATGGCTTTTAAGCAAAGATTTAGGATTTACTAAAGAAGATATAAAATTAATTTATGATTATCTTGGTGGTAGTGTTGCTTATATTAAAAAATTAATAGATTTTAGGAATATGTATCCTTCATTAAAAGAGCAGTTAGAAGAAATGGCTGAAATTGCAAAAAATGAGATTCTTTTTGAAAGAAATAAGAATTTAACTGATAAGGAATATAACATTTTTTTAGAAATTGCTAAGAATATAGTAGATAAAGGATATTATATCTTAGATGAAAAAGATGAACTTAAAAGAAAAGAGATATATAAAGTTATTGAAAGATTTTGCGAAGTAGAAATCCTATTTTTTGATCCAATTAAAAATATTACAAAAGCCAATAGTAGAATTTATGTAAAAGCTTTTGAAAAATTATTAAAATAACTATAAATGGAGGTTTTATGAAAGCAGTAATACTTGCAGGTGGAAGTGGAACAAGATTATATCCTGTTACAATAGCAACTAATAAGCATTTTTTACCTATATATAACAAACCGATGATTTATTATCCTTTATCCTTAGTTATGCTCCTTGGTATAAAAGATGTTTTATTTATTATAAATCCTGAAGATTTAGAAAATTTTAAAAAACTTTTTAAAGATGGTTCTCATCTTGGAATGAATATAGATTATAAAATCCAAGAAAAACCTAATGGCCTTGCTGAAGGTTTAATTCTTGCAGAAGATTTTATAGGAAATGATAATATCTGTTATATGCTTGGAGATAATATCTTTTTTGGCCATGATATTGTAAAAATAATGAAAGAAGCAAAAGAAGAAATAGAAAAAAATGGTGGTGCGTATGTTTTTGGATACTATGTAAAAGATCCAGAAAGATTTGGGATTGTAGAATTTGATGAAAAAGGAAATGTTTTATCTCTTGAAGAAAAACCAAAAAATCCAAAATCAAATTATGCAGTTGTTGGAATGTACTTTTATGATAATAAAGCAGTGCAGATAGCTAAAAATATAAAACCATCAGATAGAGGAGAACTTGAAATAACATCAGTTAATGAAGAATATCTAAGACAAAATAAATTAAAGGTTAAACTTCTTGGTAGAGGTTTTGCTTGGTTTGATGCAGGAACCCATGATAGCTTTTTAGAAGCAGGTGAGTTTATAGAAACTATTGAAAACAAAACAGGTTTAATGGTTGGCTGTATAGAGGAGATAGCTTATAGAAATGGTTGGATATCTAAGGAAGAGCTTTTAAAACTTGCAGAGCCTTTAAAGAAAACTGGCTATGGACAATACTTAGTAGGTTTAGCTAATGAATAAAGAAAAAAGTTATGACTTTATAATTATTGGAGCAGGAATAATAGGTTTGACTATAGCAAAAAATTTAAAGCAAAAATATTCTGATAGTAAAATAGCAATAATAGAAAAAGAATCTGAAATAGGGTTTCATAGTAGTGGTAGAAATAGTGGTGTTTTACATGCTGGATTTTATTATACTGCTGATTCTTTAAAAGCTAAATTTACTAAAGAAGGTTGTTTATATTGGCGAAACTATTGTGAAAAAAATAAGCTAAAAATTAATAAATGTGGAAAAGTGGTTGTTTGTAAAAATGAAGGGGAACTTGAAACTTTGTATGAATTAAAAAATAGAGGTGATAAAAATGGTGTGCCTCTTGAAGTTATAAATGAAAAAGAATTAAGTAATTATGAACCAAATGCAAAAACATTTAAAAAAGCTTTATGGTCACCATTAACGGCAACAATTGATCCAAAAGAAATATTATCTAATCTTAAATATAATTTAGAGAAAGAAGGAGTAGATTTTTATTTTAATACTTCATACAAGTATAGAATTGATGAAAAAAGTATAAAAGCAGGAAACTTTATTTTTAAATATGAAAAATTAATCAATGCATCGGGTCTTTATGCAGATAGCATAGCAAAAGATTTTGGATTTTCTAAAGATTACATAATTATACCTTTTAAAGGAGTGTATTTAGAATATACTGGTAATGATAAACCAATAAAAACAAATATATATCCTGTTCCAAATATAAAGAATCCTTTTTTAGGAGTTCATTATACTATCAAAGTTGATGGAACAATCAAAATTGGTCCAACAGCAATTCCTGCTTTTTGGAGAGAAAATTATAAAGGTTTAGATAGATTTAAATTAAATGAGTTTTTACAGATTATTACTTGGGAAACAAAACTTTTTTTAACAAATGCTTTTGGATTTAGAAGTTTAGCATTAGAAGAAATAAAAAAATACAATAAAAACTATTTAATTGATCAAGCTATTAGTTTAGTGAAAAAAATAGATAAAAGTAAATTTACCAAATGGGGAAAACCTGGAATTAGAGCGCAGCTTTTAAATATTAAAACAAAAGAGCTTGTCCAAGATTTTGTAGTTGAAGGTGATAAATATTCCGTTCATATATTAAATGCCGTTTCGCCAGCTTTTACTGCAAGTTATCCATTTACTAAATGGATTGTTCAAAATTATATAAATTAGGAGGATTCTATGGGAAAATTTAAAAAATTAGAAACAAAATTAAAAGGAGTTTATATCTTAGAACCAACTGTTTTTAAAGATCATAGAGGATTTTTTATGGAAAGTTATAATAAAAAAGACTTTGAAGAGATTGGATTACACTATGAATTAGTTCAGGATAATCATTCTTTAAGTATAGAAGCAGGAGTATTAAGAGGTCTTCATTTTCAATTAAATCCTAAAGCACAAACAAAAATTGTTAGATGTTTAAAAGGAGCTATATATGATGTAGTAGTAGATATTAGGAAAGGTAGTCCTACCTTTGGTAAATGGATAAGTGCCATATTAACCGCAGATAATAAAAGACAGATTGTAGTTCCAAAAGGTTTTGCACATGCTATTTTGACACTTGTTCCAAATACAGAAATTTTATATAAGGTTGATGAATATTATTCGCCTGAACATGATAGATCAATAAGATGGAATGATCCAGATTTAAATATCTCATGGCCTGTATCTAATCCTATTTTATCTGAAAAAGATGCAAATGCACCATTTTTAAAAGATATTTTAAATGAAATAAACTTTTAATATCAAAAGGAGGTTTAAATAAATGGAAACAGTTTTAGTAACAGGTGCTGGAGGTTATATAGGAACAGTACTTGTACCAAAGTTATTAAAAAAAGGATATAAAGTTAAGGCTATAGATAGATACTTTTTTGGTAAAGAAAAATTACCTAAGAATGAAAATTTAGAAATAATAAAAGAAGATACGAGAAAATTAAATGAGGATTTATTTAAAGATGTTGATTATGTTATAGATTTAGTGGCAATATCAAATGACCCTTCAGGAGAACTTTTTAATGAAGCAACATTGCAGATAAATTATGAATCAAGAGTAAGAACAGCAAAGTTATCAAAAAAATATGGAGTAAAAAGATATATTCTTCCTTCAAGCTGTAGCATATATGGTTTTCAAGAAGATATAGTAGATGAAACATCACCTACAAATCCATTAACAACTTATGCAAAAGCAAATGAAAAAGCAGAACAAAATATATTACCTTTAGCAGATGATAATTTTGTAGTAACTGTTATGAGACAGTCAACTGTTTTTGGATATAGTCCAAGAATGAGATTTGATCTTGCAATAAACGGTATGACTTATGGGGCATGGAAAACTGGTAAGTTACCATTAATGAGAGATGGAAGTCAATATAGACCTATGGTTCATGTTCAAGATACTACTGATGTAATGATACTGCTTTTAACAGCAGATAAAGAAAAGATAAATGGCCAAATATTTAATGTTGGTGGTGATGATTTAAATTATCAGATAGGAAAACTTGGTGAAATAGTTGCAAAAACTGTAGAAAACGAAACAGGAAAAAAAGTAGAAATAGAATGGTATGGAGATCCGGATCATAGAAGTTATAGAGTTTCATTTAAAAAAATAAAAAAAATATTAGGTTGGGAACCAAAATGGAATGCTGAATCAGGAGTTAAAGAGATTGTATCAAAATTAGAAAAAGGAGAAGTAGATAAGACAACAGAAACAATCACTTTGAATTGGTATAAAGAGTTAGAAAAATGGTTCAATATTATTGAGGAATTAAAAATGTATGGTGGAATATTAAATATAGATGTAGATAAAATTTTATAAGAGGAAAAAGATGAAGTATCTTATATTAGGTAAAGATGGACAATTATCAAGAGAGTTTATTAAGAAATTAGAAAATAAAAAAGAAAATTTTAAAGCATTTAATCATAAAGAATGCGATATATCAGATTTAAATAAAGTTTTACAAGTAGTAGATGATTATAAACCAGATATAATTTTAAACTGTGCCGCTTATAATTTAGTAGATTTAGCAGAAAAGAATTTTTTTGATGCATATAAAACAAATGCATTAGGAGTAAAAAATCTACTTTTAGCATCAGAAAAGCAAAATGCTTTTTTAATTACTTATTCAACAGATTATGTATTTGATGGAACAAAAGAAAATGGCTTATATACAGAAGAAGATGAAACAAATCCACTAAATGAGTATGGAAAAAGCAAACTTACAGGAGAAAAATGGATTTTAGAATCAAGCTATGAAAAATTTTTAATATTTAGGACAAGCTGGGTATATGGAGAAGGAAAACAAAATTTTATATATAAACTTTTACAATGGGCTAAAAATAATGAATATCTAAAAATAGCTTATGATGAAATATCTGTGCCAACATCTACAAAAACTATTGTAGAAATAACTTTAAAAGCAATAGAAAATAGATTAACAGGTTTATATCATCTAACAAACTCAGGGTATGCTTCAAGATATGAATGGGCAAAAAAGGTTTTTGATATAAAAAATATAAATAAATTTATAAAACCGGTTTCTTCAGAAATATTTAATCTACCTGCAAAAAGGCCTAAATTTTCAGCTATGAGCAATGAAAAGATAAAATATTTATTAAATATAGAAATAAAAAATTGGGAAGAAGAGTTAGAAGAAGTTTTAGTGTTATAAAAATACTATTAGAAATAAGATAATACAAGGAGATATTAAAAATTGATTAAAAGTCTAATATCTATAGCTAAAAAAGCAGGAGAAGAGATTTTAGAAATTTATAATAAAGATTTTGAGATAGAATATAAAGATGATAAATCTCCTCTTACTGAAGCAGACAAAAAAGCTCATAAAATTATAAAAAATGGTTTATCTGAAATTTCGGATTTTCCAGTTTTAAGTGAAGAAGGGAAAGAAATACCTTCTAAAGATAGGAAAAATTGGGAATATTTTTGGATGGTTGATCCTTTAGATGGAACAAAAGAATTTATTAAAAAAAATGGGGAGTTTACTGTAAATATAGCTTTAATACATAAAAATAAACCTATATTAGGAGTAGTTTATGCTCCTGTTTTAGATATAATGTATTATGGTGATATAGAAAATGGTGGATATAAAATAGAAAAAGGAAAAAAAGAAAAACTTCCTTTAAAAAAACAAAAAAAAGATACAGTTTCCGTTGTTATGAGCAAATCTCATTTAAATGAAGAAACTTCTAAATTTGTAAAGAGTTTAAAGAAATATTTTAAAAATATAGAAGCAGTATCTATAGGTTCTTCTTTAAAGATATGTCTTGTAGCAGAAGGAAAAGCAGATATATATCCAAGATTAGCTCCTACTATGGAATGGGATACAGCAGCTGCACATGCAGTTCTTAATGCAGTAGGTGGTAAAATCATTAAATATGAAGATTCTTTTTCTTTATCTAAAACAAAAAATTATCCTGAAATAAGTTATAATAAGGAAAATTTATTAAATCCCTATTTTATAGCTATAAGGTCTGATGTCTTTTGAAATATTAATTTTATTATTTGTATTAACATTTCTTATAATAGCTCTTTATTTTGAAAAATTTCATCCTGCTGCTACATTTACAATAGCAGTAGCTATTCTTGTAGTTACAGGAATATTATCTCCAAAAGATGCATTATTAGGATTTTCTAATCCAAGTATTGCAATAATAATATTACTTTTAGTTATAAGCAATATTATACATAAAATAGGAGTTATAAATATTTACTTTTCTAAGATTTTAAAAGAAAATATTAGCTATAAATCTTTTTTATCCAAGATGTTTTTGACAACATCAGCTTTATCTTCTTTCCTAAATAATACACCTATTGTTGCTATGCTTATTCCTTATGTATATCAATGGAGTAAAAAAAATAACATATCTCCTTCTAAACTTCTTATCCCATTGTCTTACGCTGCAATATTAGGTGGAACTATAACTTTAATAGGTACATCAACAAATCTAATTGTAAATGGTCTTGCAGTTGAAAGTGGTTTAAAATCTTTACATATTTTAGATTTTGCGTGGGTAGGCATTCCTACAACAGTTATTGGATTTTTATATATCTATTTTGTTGGTCATAAATTACTTCCAAATAGAAAAGATATATTAGATACATTTTTAGAAAATAAGAAAGAGTATTTAGTAGAAACTGTAATAAAAGAAGATTCTAAAATTGTAGGTAAAACAGTAAAAGATGCGAAACTTAGAAATCTGAAAGGTTTATTTTTAGTTGAGATAATTAGAGATCAAAACAAAATATCTCCTGTTTCTCCAGATGAAGTTTTAGAAAAAAATGATATTTTGATTTTTGCAGGTCAGGTAGATTCTATAACAGAGTTAATATCTTCAGATATTGGATTATCAATACCAGATATATGTATTGTAAATGGTGAGAAAACAGATATTGTAGAAGTTGTTATTTCAAATAATTCATATCTTATAAATAAAAAAGTTAAAGATACAGATTTTAGAGCAAAATATGATGCTGCCATTTTAGCAGTCCATAGAAATGGTGAAAAACTTTCAGGAAAAATAGGAGATATTATACTAAAAGCAGGTGATGTTTTATTAATTGTAGCAGGAAAAGATTTTTGGAAAAGAACAGAAGATACAACCGATTTTTATCCAGTTTCAAAAGTAAAAGAGATTTTTAATATAGATATAAAAAAAGCTAATTTAATATTATTAGGATTTATTTCTATAATACTTTTATCTATTTTTCATTTCATAAATCTTTTTTCAGGTCTTCTTTTATTTATTTCAGCTCTAATATTTTTTAGAATTACTACGTATTCAGAGGTAAGAAAAGGTTTAGATCTAAATCTAATTATTATTGCTGCATTATCTTTAGCTATTGGTAAAGCTATGATTATTACCAATTTATCAGATATAATCTCAAAAGGGATAATATCTGCTTTTTCGGTTTTTGGAATTGTAGGAGCTTTGATAGGTGTTTATTTATTAGCAAATATTCTTACAGAGTTTATTACAAATATAGCAGCAGCATCTATAACTTTTCCAGTAGCTTTATCTTTAGCAAAACATTTATCTATAGATCCAACTGCTTTTATTTTAGCAGTGGCTTTTGGGGCATCTGCAAGTTTTATAACACCAATAGGTTATCAAACAAATATTATGGTATATGCAGTAGGAAACTACAAATTTAAGGATTTTTTAATAGTTGGTTTACCTTTATCTATATTATACAGTATAATATGTATTTCAATACTTTATTTAGTCTTTATAAGGGGGATTTAATGCAACAAAAGGAAGAAAGATTTATTATTCCACATAAAGGAAATATTACTAAAGAAGATAGACAAAGACAAAAAGGGCATAAATCCGCTATTTTATGGTTTACAGGGCTTTCTGGGAGCGGTAAATCTACTCTTGCCCATGCAGTAGAAGAAAAGCTTTTTGAAAGGGGAATAAATACTTATGTTTTAGATGGAGACAATATAAGAACAGGTTTAAATAAAGATTTAGGATTTTCAGCAGAAGATAGAGAAGAAAATATAAGAAGAATTGGTGAAGTTGCTAAACTTTTTGTTGATGCAGGTATAATTACTTTGACTGCTTTTATATCTCCGTACAGAAAAGATAGAAATTTTGTAAGAAATTTAGTAGAGGAAGATGAGTTCATAGAGATATATGTAAAATGTCCTCTTGAAGTTTGTGAACAAAGAGATGTAAAAGGTTTGTACAAAAAAGCAAGACAAGGAATAATAAAAAACTTTACAGGAATAGATGATCCTTATGAGGAACCTGAAAATCCAGAAATAGTTGTTGAAACAGATAAAATGAGTTTAGAAGAGTCTGTAAAAAAAATAATAGATTATTTAGAAAATAAGAAAATTATTTAGGAGGAAATTTATGTTAAACCCACATGGAGGAAAATTAATAAATAAAATAGCAACAGAAGAAGAAAAAAAGGAACTTATAGAAAAAGCAAAAAGCTTAAAAAAAATAGTGATAGCCGATAGATATGTAAGCGATTGTGAAATGATAGCAAATGGAGGATTTTCTCCTTTAAATGGATTTATGACTAAGGAAGATGCAGAAGAAGTTATAAATAATATCCATCTAAAAAATGGTCTTCTATGGTCAATTCCTATAGTTTTACCATTACCAGAAGATATTTATAAAGATTTAAAATTAGGAGATGAGATAGCTTTATATGATAAAAATGAAAGATTAATAGCGATTATGGTTATAGAAGATAAATTTAATCTTGATCTTGAAAATTACTGTAAAAATGTATTTAAAACTACAGATATAGAACATCCAGGTGTAAAAGTTGTTAAAAATGCAGGTAATAACTTTATAGGTGGAGAGATAATAAGACTTATAAACAGACCTTTAAGAGAAGGTATTGATGAGAAATACTACTTAGATCCTTCACAAGTAAGAGAAAATATAAAAAAGAAAGGATGGAAAAAGGTAGTAGCCTTTCAAACAAGAAACCCAATCCATAGAGCACATGAATACATAATAAAAACAGCATTGGAACCAATGGATGGAGTTATGATTCATCCATTAGTTGGAGAAACAAAACCAGATGATATTCCTGCAGATGTAAGAATGAGATGTTATGAAACATTAATAGATAACTACTTTAATAAAGAAAAAGTACATTTATCAGTATTACCTGCATCAATGCATTACGCAGGACCAAGAGAAGCAGTACATCATATGCTAATGAGAAAAAATTATGGTGCTACACATATGATAATAGGAAGGGATCATGCAGGAGTTGGAGATTATTATGGAACATATGAAGCACAGGAGTTTGTAGAGCAGTTTATAGATGAGCTTGAAATACAGCCTTTAAAATTTGAACACTCTTTTTACTGCAAAAAATGTGAGAATATGGCTTCAGCAAAAACATGTCCTCATCCAAAAGAGGATCATATTCATTTAAGTGGAACAAAAGTAAGAGCAATGTTAAGGGAAGGTAAAAGGCCTCCTAAGGAGTTTTCAAGACCTGAAGTTGCAGATATACTTATTGAGTGGGCTAAGAATTTATAGATGATAGCAAAATTAAAAGATAAATTAAATAAAGATATACATTTAAAAGAGCTTTTAAAAGGCTCTTCTATAGCTTTTGTCATAAAAGTTTTAGGTTTAATTGCCGGATATATATTTACTTTGATAATTACTAGAGGCTATGGTGCAGAAGCAATGGGTATATTTGCTCTTTCTTTTACAGTCCTTCAAATTGCTTCTGTGGTAGGAAGAGTTGGAATGGATACTGCACTTTTAAGATTTGTTGCAGAGTATTCTTCTCAAGGTAAGTGGGATATAGTAAAGGATATTTATAAAAAAGCTATAAAACTTGTTATTCCTATTTCTTTAATATTATCTATATTAGTTTTTTTATTATCTCCTTATATTGCAGAATATATATTTCATAAACCGTATTTATTTAAATACTTTCAGATAGTTTCTATAGGAATTTTGCCTTTTGTTTTACTGTATATTCATACAGAAAGCATAAGAGGACTAAAAAAGATAAAAGAGTATATGTTTTTACAACAGGCAGGGATTTTTATACTTTCTTCAATTATACTTGGACTAATAACATTTTTTATTTATAAAAACTTTTTACATATAAGGGATATTAGTCAAATACCTTTATTAGTGTTTATCTTTTCTATAATTATTATCTCTATAACAGCATATTTTTTATGGATAAAATTTATACAAAAAAGACAAGAACAGAAAATAGATAAAGAAAAATTATCTTATGCTAAAATTTTACATGTTTCTATCCCAATGCTATTTTCAAGCTCTTTAGCATTAATTATGGGATGGACAGATACCATAATGCTTGGGATGTTTAGAACAGAAGAAGAAGTAGGGATATATAATGTAGCATTAAGATTAGCAACAGTAACAAGCATAACATTGATGGCTATAAATACAATAGCTGCCCCAAAGTTTGCAGAATTTTGGGGTAAAAAAGATATAGAAGGACTTTCAAAAGTAGCTCAACAATCAACTAAAATTGTATTTTGGACATCTTTTCCAATATTGATTATATTTTTAATTTTTCCAAAGCAAATTTTAGATATATTTGGTGAGGAATTTAAAGCAGGAGCTTTGGCTTTGATAGTATTAACTATAGGACAGTTTGTAAATGCAGTTGCTGGGAGTGTTGGATATATTTTAGATATGACGGGCAATCAAAAATTTGTTCAAAATATAATATTTATAGGAGCTTTACTTAACATAATTCTTAACTATTTATTAATTCCAATTTTTGGAATTTTAGGTGCCGCTATAGCAAGTGCAATAAGTATGATTTTTTGGAACTTTATGTTTTCAATTAAGGTAAAATATATATTAAAAACATGGATTTTTTATCCAAGATTATATAAAAGGAGAAAATTTTGATGAAAATACCTAATTTTTTTATTGTAGGAGCAGGTAAGGCAGGCACAACTTCGTTATATTATTATTTTAAACAACACCCAGATATTTATATGAGTCCAATAAAGGAACCTAATTATTTTGCAAAAGATACAGATATTAATGAATTTATTAAAAGACATAAAGGAGTAAACACATTTATAAAAGATTTTAATGAATATATTCAATTGTTTAAGGATAGAAAAAAAGAAAAAGTTGTAGGAGAAGCAAGTGTTAGTTATTTGTATTCTAAAGTTGCTGCGGCGGAAATTTTTAAATACAATCCTAATGCAAAAATACTAATAATTTTGAGAGATCCAATAGAAAGAGCATTTTCTCAATATTTAATGAATTTAATGATAGGATTAACAACAGAAAAAAATTTCATAAAAGAGGTTGTTAATGATTATAAAAATTCAAAAGGAATTTTGGGTAGTGCATATTTATATATAGAATTTGGGCTTTATTATGAACAAGTAAAAAGATATTTAGATATATTCCCTAAAAAAAATGTAAAAATTTTGCTTTTTGAAGATTTAAAGAATAATCTTGAAAACACTTTAAAGAATATATTTGTTTTCCTTGATGTTGATAGTAATGTAAAGATAGATATTACTCCACAAAATCCTAGTTATGTTCCTCGTATACCTCCTTCTATAAATAAGTTTATCTTAAAGTGGGGTAGAAATTTGAAGCCCATAATTCCTTCAAATTTTTGGAATGAATTCAAGAATTTTTATAGAAAAATATTTTTTGAGAATCAGAAACCTGTTTTAAGTGAGAAGGATAGAAAATATTTGCTTCCTTTTTTTGAACAAGATATTAAAAAAACACAAGAATTGATACAAAGAGATCTTAGTAGTTGGTTAAAATAAATGTTGGATAGTACTATTAATTTAATTATTTTTAATATGATAATTTTCTTTTATCTGTTATATTTTTCAGATTATCAAAAATAGAATTTTTTTCTTTTAATCCAATTTCTTTATTTTTTTATTTGTATTTTGTATATGTTATATTTGCCCAAAATTTAATATTGATATCTTTTTTTAAGCAAGTGATTGATAGTGCTTTAAGGGAAGGTGTGTCAAATCACGAGGCAAGAGACGGTTAAGGAGTTAAAATATGAATAAAAAAGTATATATAATCATTTTAAACTATAACGGCTGGGCAGATACGATAGAGTGTTTAGAGAGTGTTTTAAGAAATGATTATCCAAATTATCAAGTTATTGTTGTGGATAATGATTCTCCTAATAATTCAATGGAATATATCAAAGCTTGGGCTGAAGGAAAACTTGATGTTTGGGTGAAACCTAATCATTCGCTAAGATATCTATCTCATCCTCCAATTAAAAAGCCAATTCCTTATGTTTATTACAACCGTGAAGAAGCAGAAAAAGGGGATAAATAGATAGAAGAAACCTTGAATAATAAAATCTTTAATAGAATTACGAATAAATTCCAGAGATTTTGCAGCAAAAAATAATATTAGAATAAAATATGCTATAGCTAAAGATGATTTAAATATATTTGGTTGCTTAATAATGATGTAATTATTGATAAAAAGGTTTTATATAATTTAATTGAAAAAATGGAAAAATGATATGGAAAAAATTAATATTGTAAAATTACTAGTTTTTCTCATAGGAGTATTTAGCCTCATCTTTATTCCTGATTTCTATGGAATAAAGATAGTAGATTTTTTTCTTGTTTTGCTGTTGTCATTGTTGTTTTTTAATCTTTTAAAATCAAATATTAGATTTAATGTATTTTTATTGATAGTATACTTTGTAATTATCATTTTCTTTCTTATAACAATAATTGGAGCAACTATTAATACCGAAAGTCCGATTAAAAGTATCTTAGTAGCTATTAGATATAGTATTATTGTAACAATTATATTTTTACTATCCAATCAATCAAAACAATTAAAGTCTTATTTTCGTATTTTTATGAAAGGGTTTGTTGTGTCTGTATTGATTAATTCTTTATGGATATTTGCAGATACTATATATTATTACACAGTAGGAGGTTTTTTCTCTATTAATGAAAATTTGCGGTTTCTTGTATTAGGAAATGATCATGGTTTAACAAATAGATTACATGTCTCTTTCATGAATTCAAATATATTTTTGTTGAGATCGGCTGGGATAGGATGGGATCCAGGTGGTATAGCAACTGCCTTAGTTATTGGATTTATTTATGTTTATGAAACTTCAAAAAGTAAAAAGTTGCTTGTTATCATAGCGTTATCCATTTTTCTAACTCTCTCAACCACAGGAATAGTAGCTTTTATTGTTTATCTAATATTTAACTTTCTTTATAGGAAGAATAAGGTACTAGCAATGACTAGCATAAGCTTTCTTTTCTTGTTTGTTTATATAATCTCTTTTATTGTTAAACCTTCTTTTGTAAATTATGATGATGGTAAGTATAGGCATCTTATATATATTTCAAAAGTTTTCAATATAGTTTATGCTAAACCTACCGAAATGTTATTCGGTTACGGTTATAGAGGAACTGGTACGTTTATGAATAGGTATTCTGAATTACCTAAATTACAAAATTTTTATTTTCAGGAAAACCAAATACCGGAATCTACTTTAGCAAATTTATTTTTGTACGGGGGAATCTTGGGGGCACTAATACAAGTTGTTATTTTTACCTTACTGTTATATTATGGCAATAGACTTGAAAGAAGTATTATAATAATTTTACTATTTTCTTATTTAGGATATACATTTGAAAATTTTTGGACTATATTTATAGTATATATGTTACTTTTTATAAAAGTTAGAAATTATATTACGTATATACATAAAAAGGGAGAGACGAGTTGCTAGTTTCTTTTATCCTAGTAAATTATAATACTAAAGACATAACTTATAAAGCTATTAAAAGCATCATAAATAAATTAAATAAGGAAGATTATGAAATTATTTTAGTCGATAACGCCTCAACAGATGGTAGTAAAGAGTTTTTTGAAAAATTAAATAGTCCTAATTTCAAATATATTTATAATACAAAAAATTTAGGTTTTGGAAAGGCAAACAATATTGGTTTTAAATATAGTAAAGGTAAATATATATATATATTAAATAATGACACTTTATTGAATACCAAGAATATTACAAAGATTATTGAAAATAAATTCAATAAATTTCCTGAAGTTGGTATATTAGCTACAAAAGTTTTATATCCAGATGGAACTTTACAACCCAATGTTCAATCTTTTTCAAATTTATGGACAGTAACACTAAGGTTGTTAAAAGTAGGCCAACTTGTAAGAAACAATAAATTCGCGTTAAACTTATTTAGGTGGTTTCCAATAAAACCTAATTTTATTAAAGTATATTTGGAAAACTTCGATAAAGAAAAAAAAGAAGGGCTTATAGATTGGGCAAGTGGCTGTAGCTTAATATTTCGTAGGGAAGTATATGAGGAACTTGGTGGTTTTGATGAAAATTTTTTTATGTATACTGAGGATGAAGAAATCTGTTATAGAGCAAAGCTTAAAGGATATAAAATATTGTATACTCCTGATATAGTAATCACCCACTTTGAGGGAAAGAGTAGCGAAAATTCTGAGATTAATGAATTCGTAATTAGAGAGAAGGTGAAAAGTGAATTTTATTATTTTAAAAAACACTTCCCTGAAAAATTACCAGTATTAAAAAATATATATTTTACAATATCAACTTTAGGATATCCTTTTTCAAAAAGACTTAGAATAGTTCACAAAACCATTCGGAGGCTTAATGTCTAAAAAAATACTGTTAATTACCAGTAGAATTCCATATCCTCCTTTTGGTGGAGATAGATTAAAAAATTTTAACTTATTAAAAATATTATCAAAATATTATGAAGTACATTTAGTAACTATAACTGATGAAATACCTACTGATGAAACAAAAAAAGTTTTAGAAAAATATACTACCAGTTGCAAGATTTTTAAGAAATCAAAATTTGATTTTCTTCTTTCTACTTCAAGGGCAATTTTTAATAAAGAACCATTACAAGTAAATTATTATTACTTCAAAGATGTGCAAGAGTACATTAATAGTATTTCAAAAGATATGGATTGTATTATTGCTACTCTTGTAAGAACAGCCAAATATTCTGATAGTATAGATAAACCGAAAATTTTTGATATGGCAGATAGCATAGGCCTTAATTATAAAAGATCTTCTGCGAGAGTTAAATCCTTATTCTGGAAATCTATATATATGTTTGAATCTAAAAGATTACTTCGTTATGAAAAAGAAATGATAAACAAGTATGACAAAACTTTGTTATTTAACAGAGAAGAAATAAAGTATTTCAATTTGCCTAACAAGATAAAATTTATTCCTCATGGTGTAAATGAAGCTCTTTTTACATACGATGATCAGGATGAAAAATACAAAAATTATGTGGCATTTTTTGGAAAAATGGACTATCAACCTAATATAGATGCAGTAATTTGGTTCACCGAAAATGTCTTAAACAAATTAAATCTAAATATTAAATTTATTATAATTGGAGTAAATCCAACTAAGAAAATAAAAGACCTTGCTAGAAAGTATAGAAATGTTGAAGTTGCTGGTTTTGTGGAAGATCCGTATTTGATATTAAAGTCAAGCTTATGCGTAGTTGCTCCTATGCAAACAGGAGGTGGAATTCAAAACAAAGTATTAGAATCAATGGCTTTAGGAACAATAAATATAGTATCATCATTAGCTGCTGCTCCAATTGGAGCAAAAGATAAGAGAGATTATTTGATTTTAGATGATCCTGTTGAAATTGCAAATGTAATTAACGATATATTTAGAAATAGGAATAAATATGCTTTTTTGAAGAAGAATAGCAGAAAATTTATAAAAGAACACTTTACGTGGTCTTTATACGAAAAGGTTTATATAGAAACTATTGAAGAGGTGATAGATGCTCATAAGAAGTAAAGCACCATTAAGATTAGGATTAGCTGGTGGAGGGACAGATGTAAGTCCATATGCTGACATGTATGGTGGAGCTGTTTTAAATGCAACGATTAGTATGTATGCTTATGCTTCAATAGAACCAAGAGATGACGGAAAAATTGTTTTTAACTCTGTAGATAGGAGTGAAAGCTTAGAATTTGCAGAAACTCTTGAAATTGAAATAGATGGAAAGCTTGATTTATTAAAGGGAATTTATAACAGGATTGTTAAAGATTTCACAAAAGAACCGTTATCGTTTGAACTTACTACTTATGTAGATGCACCTCCTGGTTCTGGTTTGGGAAGTTCCTCAACCTTAGTTGTAGCTATAATTGGAGCATTTGTTGAGTGGCTAAAATTACCGCTTGGAGAGTACGATATATCCCACTTAGCCTATGAAATTGAAAGAAAAGATTTAGGAATGGCTGGAGGAAAGCAAGACCAGTATGCTGCTACTTTTGGTGGATTTAACTTTATGGAATTCTATGATAATGACAGAGTTATTGTTAATCCACTAAGGATTAAACCGGAGATTGTTAATGAATTACAATTTAATCTCTTATTATACTACACGGGTACCAGTAGGCTATCCTCTAAGATAATTGAAGCTCAAGTGAAAAATGTAAAACAGAAAAGAACAAAGTCTATAGAGGCTATGCATAAGCTTAAAGAACAATCTATTTTGATGAAGGAGGCCATATTAAAGGGAGAGTTAGATAAAATAGGGGAAATCCTAGACTTCGGTTGGCAGTACAAGAAACAGATGGCCAGCAGTATAACAAATCCTTTGATAGAGGAAATATATGAAACTGCTAAGAAAGCGGGAGCAATAGGAGGTAAAATTTCAGGGGCTGGTGGAGGTGGATTTATGATGTTATACTGTCCTGGGAATTCACGTTACAAAGTCATAGAAGCTTTAAAGAAATTTGGTGGAGAATTTAGAAGATTTCAATTTACAAAGTATGGTTTAGAAACTTGGAGGGTGTAGAGATGTTGATAAATAATGTAAAGGATAGTTTAAAGGGCTCCATTGGGGTTAAGACAAATATTTTGAAGAATGAAAAACTCCTTAGAACAATAGCTACTGTTGCTGAGGAAATTATTAAGGCGTTTCAAAAGGGTAATAAAGTTTTATTTTGTGGTAACGGTGGTAGTGCAGCTGATGCTCAACACATTGCTGCAGAACTTTCAGGTAAATTCTATTTTGATAGGGAACCGCTCTTTGCCGAAGCTCTCCATGTAAATACTTCTTATTTAACAGCAGTTGCAAATGATTACTCATATGATGAAGTTTATTCCAGACTAGTAAAAGCTAAAGGTGAAAAAGGGGATATACTGATTGGAATATCTACTTCAGGGAATTCAAAGAATGTAGTTAAGGCAGTGGAGGTGGCTAATAGTAAAGGCTTAGTTACGGTCGGATTAACAGGAAAAAGCGGTGGAAGGTTAAAGGAGCTTTGTAAGTACCTTATAAACGTACCTTCAACAGATACACCACGAATTCAAGAAGTACACATAACTATCGGGCATATTATCTGTGAGATTGTGGAAAAGGAGCTCTTTAATGCTTAAAGAGGCTATAATTTTAGCAGGAGGATTAGGAACAAGACTAAGAAGCGTTGTTAAAGATGTACCTAAACCAATGGCTCTTGTTGCTGGGAAACCTTTTTTAGAATATATTTTGGATTATTTAAATAATAACAGTTTAAAAAGAGTAATTTTGGCAATAGGTTATAAATCAGATATTATAAAAAGTTATTTTGGTAACAGTTATAAAGAATTAACTCTAAAATATTCTGAAGAAAATGAACCTTTAGGCACAGGAGGTGCAATAAAGCAAGCTCTAAATTTTTCTGTAGAAAACGACATACTGATTTTGAACGGAGATACTTTTTTTAATATTGACTTAATAAAATTCTATGAATTTCACTTAGCTAAAAAATCAAATTTAACCATTGCCTTAAAGAAGATGGAAAACATTGATAGATATGGAACAGTTGAAATAGATAAAGATAGGAGAATTTCAGGTTTTTCTGAAAAAAAGTACGTGAAAAAAGGGATAATTAATGGAGGTGTTTATATACTTAACAAACCTTTTTTCTTGTCTTTAAATTTTGTTAATAAATTTTCTTTTGAGAAAGATTTTTTAGAAAAATACTATAATTTGTATAACTTTTATGGATTCATTTCTAAATCTTATTTTATAGATATAGGAATACCTGAAGATTATGAAAAAGCTAAAAAGGAAATGAAGAATTACATATGAGAATTCAGAAAAATAAAGCGTTATTTTTAGATCGTGATGGAGTAATTAATAAAGAAAAAAACTATGTTCATAAAATAAAAGATTTTGAATTTATTGATACAGTATTTGAAGCTTGTAGATATTTTCAAGAAAAAGGATATCTAATCATTGTTATTACAAATCAGGCTGGTATTGCAAAGGGATTATATACGGAAAAAGATTTTCAAGTATTAACTAAATGGATGATAAAAGAGTTTGAAAAAAGAAAAATTAAAATATCACAAGTATATTATTGCCCTCACCACCCAGATTATACTGGTAAATGTAAATGTAGAAAACCTGAACCAGGGATGATTTTAAAAGCAAAAAAAGAATTTAACATTGATTTAGAGAAATCAATATTAGTTGGAGATAAAAATAGTGATATTGAAGCTGGTATAGCAGCTGGTATTAAACATAATTATTTAATTTCTACAGGTCATATAATAAATAAAAATTTATTTAATGTTCCAATAATTAGCAATCTTAAGGAGCTAACAAATTTATTTTAAATACTCATTATATTTTTTTCAATATATTATAAACATACAGATATCCAAAAACACTAACTAAAAACAATCCTATCAAAACAAAATCATTTTCTCTAAAAATAAATCCAATTAGGTTTACAATAAAGTAGGGAATTAAAATAAAAACAGAAGCTAAAGAATTTGATAAAATAGAATTTTTTATATTAGGGAATTTTAATGTTACATAATTTAAAACAAAATGATGTAAATGCTCTTTATCTGGACCAAAAGGTTTATCCCCGCGTTTTTCTCTTCTTTTTTTTCTTATCATTGTATATACTGTTTCCATAACAGGAAGTGTAAAAATAGCTAAAGGATACCATAAAGAAACAGATGTATGATTAGCTAATACAATAGATAAATATCCTACTATAAATCCTATCAGATGGGCACCCATATCCCCTAAGAATATTTTCCCAAATGGAAAATTAAATACAAGAAAACCTAAAATTGCTCCTAAAAGGATTATAGAGATAATAAAGTAATTTTCTACTCCTTGATTGTAAAAAATGATAGAAAAAAAATATTAAACCCCCTTTTTCATAATAACAGTCATAGCAGTTTTCCAAACAATTTTTAATTCAAGCCATATATTCCAGTTTTTAATATAATATAAATCATACATAAGCTTTTGTTTAGCATCTTCTACATTTGCTCCATATGGATAATTAACTTGAGCCCATCCTGTAATACCTGGTGCTACAACATGTCTTTCATTATAATATGGAATAACCTTTTCAAATTGTTCAACCCAGTATTTTCTTTCAGGTCGCGGTCCTATTAAGTGCATTTCCCCTTTTAATATATTCCACATTTGAGGAAGTTCATCAAGTCTTGTTTTTCTCATAACTACTCCCCATTTAAAAACTCTTGGATCATCTTCATTTGCAAACTGAGGTTTCCCTTTTTCAGCGTCAGGTACCATACTTCTAAATTTAATACAGACAAATTCTTTACCATTTTTACCTACTCTTTTTTGTTTGAAAAATATAGGACCTTCTGGTGATTCTTTTTTTATTCTATACACGCAATATAACATAACAGGCCAAGAGAAGAAAAAAAGCCAAAATATACCAAAAAAATCAATAAATCTTTTTTGAATATACTGCCATTTTGAATATGGTTTTATATCTTCTAAAAAGCTTAAATCGTTAGGATTTTCCGGAATGTAGCATTTATGAAGATATTTTTCTAAAAAATGTTCTATTGATAAAAAAGAAATTCCTTCCAATTCTAAAGAAGTTAAGTATTTTATAAGTTCATCAGGAACAGGTACATCAGTGTTTAATACTATTAACTTTTTACCTTTTTCGTTATCTAAAGTTTGCTTAATAGCTTTTATTACATCTTTTACATTTTTATCTTTATATGAAATATGGACTATTTGTGGAAATTTCTTATTTAATTTTTCTAAATCATATTTGGTAAATTTATAGCTATCCCCTATAACAATCATTTTAACTACACTCCCTTTTTATTAATTAACTACTCCTAAATCAAGCCCCGTATTTTGATTTTATTAAGATATAATTAAAAATTACCGATATAAAAAAGATAATAAAAATATTTTTAATACCATATAAATCTTTCTCCTTTGTAGTTTCTTATAGAACCATTTTAGTTTCTTTCATATTTCTATACCATTTCTTAAAGAAACTTTTTCAATTAATCTGTTTTTATTTTTTTGCTATTGTTATATATATTTTTTGTTTTTTTATATATTTATCTAGCTTTGCCAGAATTTAATTTTCCTTTTTGTTAAATTTTTTATTTTAGGAATGATATAACTATCCATATTACTATTTTTTGGTATTATAAACCCCCTAAAAAAATAAATTTCAATTTACTATATGTTTCTAAAAATGCTTTTTTATAAGCTTTCTTTCTTTTTTTGTTAGTTTTATTAAAATACTTGCTCTTTTTTATAACTAATTTTAACATATATTATATTTAAACTAATATATAAAAGGGTATTTAGTTAAAGAGTAGTTTGCAATTTGTTATAAAACTTAAAAAAACACTTTTAAAGCTCTGAATTTACTTTAATTAAAATTAAAAATTAAAAAAGAAATCTTTGATTTATTATTAAGACTAATTAACTCTAAAACTGAATACCAAGATTTTTTATAATTTATTACCCAAGGTATTTATGTTAAAATTATTAAAGTTTATAATTTATTACCCGAGGTATTTATGTTAAAATTACTAAAATATAGAAAAATTTTTTCTATGGAGTTATGTTGAAAGAATTAAGTGAATATTGGGTTATCATTGAAAAAAGATGGAAAATTATAACTTTTATTACTCTTGTATTTTTTATACTTGCAAGTATATATACTTTGACATTAAAAAATATATATAAGTCTGAATTTATTATTAAAAATCCTCTCATATCTCCTAAGGAAACGGAGATCTATATAGAAAAAATCTTAAATTTAATAAGAAAAAAAGAATATAATAAATTAGCCAAATTACTAAATCTGGATGTTGATATCGTGCAAAATATAGCAAGCATCAAAATTATTTACAATAAAGATAATAAAAATTTTTCAAAAATAGAATTATATACATATTCTACACAAAATATTGATAAACTTGAAAAGGCTATTGTAGGTTATCTAAGACAAAATATAAATATGCGACAAGAGGTAATTTTTAAGAAAAATAGACTTATTTCTATCATTAGTAAAATAGATAAAGCTATATTAAGTTTAGAAAAAATAAAAAATAAAGTAGAAAAAAATATAGACAAAATCCAGTTCTTCAAATTTAATCCAGCAGATATATATGAAAAATTAATATATTTTTATTCTGAAAAATATTACCTTGAAAATGAATTAAGAAAATTAAAGATTGAAATTATACTATCAAAACCTCCAAAACCTTTTAAGCCTAACAAAATTTTTATTTTATTGATAGCAACAAGTATAGGATTACTTCTGGGCTTTTTTATTGCTTTCTTTTTAAATTGGTTAGAGGAATTTAGAAATTTATCAAAAAAATCTAATGATAAATAAATTAAAAGAAAAGTTCAATAGAGATATCCATTTAAAAGAAATTTTACAAAAATCTTCTATTGCTTTTATCCTTAAAGTTTTGGGTTTATTTTCTGGATATATTTTTACATTGATAATAACTAGGGGCTATGGTGCGGAAGCAATGGGAATATTTGCTATCTGTTTTACTGTTTTACAGATTTTTTCCTCAATAGGAAAATTAGGATTAGATACTGCATTTTTAAGATTTGTTGCTGAATATTCTTCTCAAGATAAATGGAATATATTAACTGATGTATATAAAAAAGTAATAAAAGTAACTATTCCTATTTCTTTGATTTTATCAATATTTCTGTTTTTATTATCTCCATATATTGCTAAATATCTATTTAACAAGGTTTATCTGTTTAAATATTTACAATTAACATCAATAGCTATACTTCCATTTGCATTGCTATTTATTCATATTGAGGGTATAAGAGGCTTAAAAAAAACAAAGGAATATATGTTTCTACAACAAGCTGCAATATTTATATTAGCTTCTATTATCCTTGGAACAATTACATTTTTTATTTATCAAAGATTTTTTGAAATCAAAGATATAAATTATATTCCTCTAATAGTTTACATTTGCTCTCTTTCTATAATTTCTTTAATAGCATATTTATTATGGATAAATTATTTAAAAAACAAAGATATTATTAATAATATTCAAGAAGAAAACAATTATATATCACATTCTTCTATACTTAAAATATCAATTCCCATGCTTTTTTCAAATTCTATTTATTTATTAATGGTTTGGACAGATACTTTAATGCTTGGAATTTTCAGGTCTGAAGAAGAAGTTGGAATATATAATATAGCATTAAGACTAGCTATGATAATAACTCTAACATTACTTGCTATAAATGCTATAGCTGCTCCGAAATTTGCAGAATTTTGGGGCAAAAAAGATATAAATAGTATTTCGAAAATAGCTGAGCAATCTACAAAATTAATATTTTGGACTTCTATTCCTGTATTAGTTATATTTTTACTTTATCCAAAAAGTATATTAGGAATTTTTGGAGAAAAATTTATATTGGGAACTAATGCCTTTATAATATTATCAATAGGTCAATTTATAAATACTATTATGGGAACGTCAGGTTATATTTTAAATATGACAGGTAATCAAAAGTTTGTTCAAAATGTAATGATTATTTCAGCTTTAATAAATGCGATTTTAAATTATATATTAATTCAATTACTTGGAATAACAGGTGCAGCTATAGCAACTACTATTAGTACAATTTTTTGGAACTTTGTATTAGCTATAAAAGTAAAAAATATTTTAAAAACATGGATTTTTTATCCAAGATGGTAGAGTAATGAATATATTTATGTTTGAAAAAGGAACTATTGTTGCTTTAATAACATTTTTAGAGTGTTTAATAATTTTATTTTATAAGTATGTTATAGAGCTTTTATCTTATAAATATCTTATACCTGAGGATAATAGTTTTTTTAAAAAAACACGGTTTAATTTTAATATAGTATTTCTAACTTTTACAACACTATCAATTTTAATTTTAGTAGCTTTACGTCCAATTAATGCCGGTAATGATACTCCAAGATATATTCAAACCTATGAAAAAATTACTACTATAACATCAGCTCCTTTAACTGGTTATGAAGGTTTTGGTAGTAGGGAAATAGGGTTTTGGTATTTATTAGCTTTTATTAAAAAATTTTTCTCTTTATCCCCAGAGAATTTCTTAATTTTTTATACATTTTTATCTTTTTTTATAACACTTATTTGTTTTTATATAGTTTTAAAGCAGTTTAAATTAGAAAGTTATACACCCTTAGCTTTAAGCTATTTATTTTCAACATATTATATAGTTTACTTTGGCAATGCTCTTAGGCAAATTTTAATTATACCTTTATTATTGTTAAGTTTTTATTTATTTTATAAAGATAAATATATATTAGGATTTACTATTATTTTTATTGCATCTTTATTCCATTTTTCTGCCATATGGGCTATAACATTTATTTTCGTTTTAAAAATTTTTAATGCTGAGAAAATTAAGTATTATGGGATAGCTATAATTTTAATAGCTATTATTTTCATTTTTCAAGAAAAATTAATACTAAATATGATAGGTTATATAATAAAACATATTCCACTTGATATAAGTTCTTATATTTACAAAAAAATAAATTTATATCTTACCAATAAATTTGCATTGAAAGATGTTTCTAATATTCTTCAAATTAAGAATTTTATATATTTCTCTTTTATTTATCTTATTTTTATGGTTATCTTTAATAAGGATAAAGAATCGTTTGTGTTATTTACAAAAATTTTCTCAACTTTTGTCTTTATTACTTTTTTATTTTTATTTAATCTTCCACAAATTGCAGATAGGTTTTTACCTTATGCCTTTGTAAGTTTGTCTTTGATATATTTGCTATCTTTTAAAAAGAATTTTTATTTTTTCGTTTTTTTAACAATAATAAATTGTATATATTTCATTTTAGTATTAAATGCTCCAAGTACCCAATATACACTGGGTTTTAAATTTTAAGGAGGTTTTTTATGAAGGCTGATATAGCTGTACTTATTCCACATTATAATGCCTTAGATTCTTTAGAAAAATCTTTAAATAGTATATCTAATATAGAACCTGTTGATGTAATAATTGTTGATGATGGTAGTAAAGAAAAACCTGATGAACAAGTCCTTAAAAGGAAATTTTCTCACATAAATGAAATAAAGATTTTATATTTACGAAATAATATGGGCATAGAGCATGCTTTGAACAAAGGGGTAGAGTATATATTAGAAAATAATTACAAATATATAGCAAGATTAGATTGTGGAGACATTTGTTATCCTGAAAGATTTAAAATACAGAAAGAGTTTTTAGAAAAAAACCCAGACATAAAATTAGTTGGTTCTTGGGTTTCGTTTATAGACATGAAAACAAATAAAGAATTATTCCAGTTTAAACCTCCTGTAAAGCATGAAAATATAAAAAAGAAAATGTTTATAAATAATCAATTTATTCATCCTTCAGTAATGTTTAAGACAGAAATTATAAAAGAAATAGGATTTTATCCAACTAATAGAAAAAATGCAGAGGATTATGCTTATTTTTTTAATATAGTAAAAAATTATAAAGTAGCAAATATTCCAAAAATTTTGTTGAAATATGAAATAAATCCTCAAGGATTATCTATTAGTAAAAGAAAAATACAACTAAAAAATAGAATTAAAGTAATTTTGGATAATTTTGATTTTTCTTTTTATGCTTTTTATGGTCTCTTGAGAAATATTTTCATATATTTTCTTCCTTACTCATTTATAGAAAAACTAAAAATTTGGTTAAAAAAATGAAAATAGTACATATTATTGAGTCTTTTGCAGGAGGTTCTTTCAGTTTTTTAGTAAAATTAACAAATAAAATGTCTAACAACGAGCACATAATCATTCATGGAATAAGAGAAGATACACCAAAAAATTTTCAAAAATATTTCCCTGAAAAAACCAAATTTTATAAATGGAATTCGGCAGTAAGAGAGATTAATCCGAAAAAAGACTTCTTAGCTCTGATAGAACTTGTTAGGATACTTAAATCTATAAATGATATAGATGTAATACATCTGCATTCTTCAAAAGCAGGCTTTTTAGGAAGATTATCTGCAAAAATTTTAGGGTATGAAAGTAGAGTAATATATACTTCTCATGGGGTTTCTTTTCTAAGAGAAGATATATCAAAATTCAAAAAGAAAATATTTATTTCTTTAGAAAAATTAGCATATTTGTTAGGAGGACAAGTAATAGCTTGTTCTAAATCTGAAAGTGAAATATTTAATAAATATGGTATACAAGCTAAATATATAAATAATGGTATTGATTGTAATAGTAATATTTTAAGAAATAAAAAGAAGTTAAATGAAATATTAATTGGTACTGTGGGGCGTATAACTTATGCTAAAAATCCTCAATTATTTAATCAAATAGCAAAAAAATTTTTATATAGGAAAGATGTGAAATTTTTATGGATAGGAGATGGGGAATTAAGAAAAGAGTTGAATTCCCCAAATATTAAAATTACAGGATGGGTAGATTTGGAAAAAGTAAAAAATTATTTGATAGATTTAGATATATATATATCAACATCTTTATGGGAAGGTTTACCTTTATCAGTTTTAGAAGCAATGTGTTTTTCAAAACCTTTAATATTATCTAATTGTGTAGGGAATAAGGATTTAGTAATTTCTGGTTATAATGGATTTTTATTTAATAATTTTAAGGAAGCAATAGAAAAGTTAAACAATTTAATAGAGAATAAATCTAAATTAGAAATTTTGGGATTAAATTCTAAAAAATTAGTAAAAGAAAAATTTACTATAGATAAAATGGTAAAAGAATATGAGAATTTATATAAAACCATTTCTAAAAATTATTAGATTATACCTTCTTTTTTAAAACATTATAAACGTAAACATAGGTAAAAACACTAACTAAAAACAATCCTATCAAAACAAAATCATTTTCTCTAAAAATAAATCCGATTAGGTTTATTATAAAATATGGAATTAATATATGAATTGTGGCTAAAGAATTTTTCAGAGCCATACTTTTTATATTAGGATATTTTTGCTTTATATACGCAAACATAAAATAATGTAAATCTTCACTATCTGATTCACTAAATGGTATATTGTAAAGCTTTTTCCTTTTTATTCTTCTTGGTATTTTTTGAAGTGTGTTTATTATAGGAATGCTAAATATAGCCAATGGATACCATAAAGAAACAGATGTATGATTAGCTAATACAATAGATAAATATCCTACTATAAATCCTATCAGATGGGCTCCCATATCCCCTAAGAATATTTTCCCAAATGGGAAATTGAATATAAGAAAACCTAAAATTGCTCCTAAAAGGATTATAGAGATAATAAAGTAATTTTCTACTCCTTGATTGTAAAAAATGATAGAAAAAAATATTAAAGATATAGCCATAGCACCCATAGAATATCCATTAAGACCATCTATAAAATTAACTGCACTTGAAAACCCAATTATGCCTACGAAAGCTATGATAGCCGCTATAGAAATTTCAAAAATATTAGTTTGGCTTAAAACAATAAACCCACCATCATAAGCAAACTCTTTTGTAAAATACAGTAAAAAGAAAGTGGAAATAGCAATAAATGAGATTTTATAACTATATGGCAAGTCAAAATGGAATCTATCTTCAAGAAATCCAAAACTAAATATAGCAAGTCCTGAAGCTAAAATAAGCATAAAATCCTGAGAATAAAAAATCGAAGTTATGGTAATTGCTATAACTATAGCAAGGCCACCCATTCTGGATACTTGATGAGTATGTAAAGCATGTTCTTTTTCATCTACTCCTAAGTCAAGCCCATATTTTGATTTTATTAAGATATAATTAAAAATTATTGATATAAAAAAAGACAACAAAAATATTTTTAATACCATATAAATCTTTCTCCTTTGTAGTTTCTTATAAAATCATTTTAGTCTCTCTCATATTTATCTACCATTTCTTAAAGAAACTTTTTCAATTAATCTGTTTTTATTTTTTTGCTATTACTATATCTATTTTTTGGGTTTATTAATGATGTAAAGATCTATATTTCTACTTTTTTTGAATTATAAATAGCTTTTATCTAAAATATATTTACTAAACTCTATTCATATCCTTTTGGATTTTTACTCTGCCAGTTCCAGCTATCTTTACACATTTTGTTTATATCATATTCGGCTTTCCAGTTAAGCTCTTTTTCTGCTTTTGATGGGTCTGCATAGCAAACTGCTACATCTCCCGGTCTTCTTTCTACAATTTTATAAGGAATTTTCTTACCTGATGCTTTTTCAAATGCTTTTACTACTTCTAATACAGAATATCCTCTTCCTGTTCCAAGATTATAAACTTCATAGCCTATTTCATCAAGCTTTTCAAGAGCTTTTAGATGTCCTTTGGCAAGGTCTACTACATGTATATAATCTCTTATTCCTGTTCCATCTGGTGTATCGTAATCATTTCCAAATACTCTTAAATATTCTCTTTTTCCTACTGCTACTTGTGATATATATGGCATTAAATTATTTGGTATTCCTTGAGGGTCTTCTCCTATTAAACCTGATTCATGGGCACCAACAGGATTAAAATATCTAAGTACTGCTATATGCCAATTTTTATCAGAGTTATATAAATCTTTCAGTATTTCCTCAATCATATACTTTGTTTTGCCATAAGGATTTACTGGTGCTAAAGGATGATCTTCTGTTAATGGAAGTTTTTGAGGATCTCCATAAACTGTAGCAGAAGAACTAAAAACTATCTTTTTTATATTTTTTTTCTGCATTACTTTAAAAAGATTCACAGATCCACAAACATTATTATCATAATACTCAAGAGGTTTTTCTACAGACTCTCCAACTGCTTTTAATCCTGCAAAATGTATTACTGCATCACAACCTTCTATAGCTTTTTCTAAGGTTTTAGAATCTCTAATATCTCCTTTTATAAACTCAGGTCTTTTTCCAGTAATTTTTTCTATTCTGTTTATCACTTCATATTTTGAATTACTTAAATTATCATAAATAACCACATCATATCCTGCTTCTAAAAGCACAACTGCAGTATGAGAACCTATATAACCAGCTCCACCTGTTAAAAATATCTTTTTTGACATAAAATCTCCCTTGTTAATATTATTTTTCGTTAATCAATTATAAAATTGATTTTTAGCTATATCAACTTATAATAATATTATTGTCTAAATATTTTTTTAGAGGAGTTTAAGATGCCAGAACTTAAAGAAAGAGTAGATAGACTTGAAGAAGCAATGATGAGACTTGTATATATACAGCAGAAAACAGAAATGGAAATTCAAGCACTAAAACAAGAGATGAAAGAGTTTAAAGATGAAATGCTTGAGTTTAAAAATGAAATGAAAGACTTTAAAGATGAGATGAAAGAGTTCAAAGATGAAATGCTTGAGTTTAAAAATGAAATGAAAGACTTTAAAGATGAGATGAAGGACTTTAAAGATGAAATGAAAGAGTTCAAAGATGAAATGCTTGAGTTTAAAAATGAAATGAAAGACTTTAAAGATGAGATGAAAAGAGAAGTAAGAAGAATAAATAAACAATGGGGAGAACTTTCTAACAAATTAGGAACTATTGTTGAAGATATAGTTTTACCAGCTACAAGACCTATCATTAAAAAATATTTTAAATGTGATCCTGATACATTAATGGCAAATGTAGAGAAAAAATTAAACGGAAAAACTGAAGAATGGGATGTAATAGCAATATGTAAAGATAAACTATTTTTGGTAGAAGTAAAAGCAACTCCAAGAGTAGAATACATAAAACAAGCAAAAGAAAAAGCAACAAAGTTAAAAGAATTTTTTCCTGAATATAAAGATAAAGAAATTATACTTATTTTTGCAAGCTTAAGCATAAAAGAAGATATACTAAACAAACTAACAAAAGAAGGAATATATGCTATGGCTTATAGAGAGTGGGAATATATGGATATTTTAAATTTTGAAGAAGTAAAGAAAATCAGTTTAGAAAACTGATATAATAATTTACTTAAAATTATTGAGGAGGTTATTCCTTGAGTAAAAGACCTTTAACTGAAGAAGCTTTAAAGAAAGTAAATAATAGATATGAATTAGTTCATGCTGCAGCAAAACTTGCTAAAAGACTTTATGAAACAGGAGCAGAATCTTTTGTAACAGAAGAAGGAATTCCTCTTAAAAAAACTGTTATAGCTATAGACAAAATAGCAAAAGGTGAAGCAAAAATTATAAAACCTGAAGAAATAATTAAAGAAGAAGAATAAATGTGCAATTAAATCAGTATCTAATTGGCTATAAGTTAGGTAGATTCTTTTTCGCAATATTCTTTTCTTTTTTTTATTTTATATATTTAAACATTATTAAAGTTATACCTTTTAATATACCTATTGTTGTTGTAATTGTTTATTCAATAGTTGCTTTTGTTTTGCTTTTTTCCAAAAAAGTAATTATATGGGAATTTATTCTTGATATTTCTTTTATAACAGTTTTCATGTTATTTAATTATAATTCTGTTTTTTATCTTTCTATCTTATATTTATTTCCAATATTCTTTTATAGTTTATTAACTGGAAAAAATAATGCTTATATACTTTCTGTAATATCTTTTATATCTTATATATCTGTAAGATATATGTATAATTCAGATGGAATTTCTAATTTATTAATTCCTTCATTCTTACACGGATTTTCATTTTTCATAATAGCTTTTGCAGGAATTGCTTTAAATAAAAGATTAGAACAACAACAAAAAGAAATTAAAATATTAGAAGATGAAAAGAAAAAAACTCAGATGTATAAAAAATTATATGAAATATCTGCAAATTTAGCCCATGAAATAAAAAATCCTTTAGCATCCATTAGTGGAGCTGCTCAATTAATCAAAGAAGGAAAAATAAATGAGAAATTAGTTGATATTATATATAAAGAATCAAAAAGAGTTGATGAGCTTTTAAAAAATTTTTTAAGATTAACAGATCCATATAAAGAAAATGAGGAAATTATTAACCTTGATGAACTAATAAATGAAATTGTTAAATCTCATACATTAGGGAAAAAAATTATATTAAATACAAAACCTATAAAAATAAGAGCAAACAAAAAAGCTATTTACTCATTAATTGATAATATTTTTAAAAATGCTTTATATTGGTCAAAATCAAAAGTAAAAATAACATTAAATAACAATGATGAAAATCTAATTTTAATAATAGAAGATGATGGTAAAGGAATATCAGAAGATATAAAAGATAAGATTTTTGATCCTTTTTTTACTGAAAACCCAAAAGGAACAGGACTTGGTCTTGCAATAGCAAAAAATATTGCTATAAATTTAGATGGTAATATTTTAGTTTCTAAAAGTGAAGAATTAGGCGGAGCAAAATTTATTATTAAATTACCTATAAAGGCTAAAAATGAAAGCATTAATAGTTGATGATGAGCAAAGTATAACAGAGATATTATCTATATTGTTAGAAGATTCAGGATTTGAGATAGAAAAAGCTTATTCTATACAGGATTTCCAATCAAAAAATAAAATATATGATATAGCATTTATAGATATTAGACTACCAGATGGTTCAGGGATAGATATAATTCCTCAATTAAAACAAAGAAATCCAGATATTCAGATTTTTATGATTACTGCTTTTGCAGATTCTAAAACAGCAGTAGAAGCTTTAAAAAAAGGAGCTTCAGATTATATATCTAAACCTTTTGAAGTATCTGATATAAAAAATTTAATAAATAATGTTAAAGAAAAGTTAGAAATTGAAAAAAACTTAGACAATAAAAATATTTTAGAAGAACAGTTCTTAACAGGAAAATCTAAAGCTATTCAACTTGTAAAAAAAACAATAAAAAAGGTAGCACCATATGATATAAATATTTTAATTACTGGAGAAACAGGAACAGGAAAAGAAATTACAGCAAAAGCAATACATTCTTATAGTAATAGAAAAAATAAACCTTTTATTGCAGTTAATTGTGCAGCAATACCAGCAGATTTACTGGAAAGTGAGCTATTTGGTTATAAGAAAGGAGCCTTTACAGGAGCTGATAAAGATAAAAAAGGACTTATAGAAGAAGCAAATGGAGGTACTTTATTTTTAGATGAGATAGGAGAAATGCCATTACCACTTCAAGCAAAGCTTTTAAGATTTTTAGAAGAAAGAAAAATAAGACCTCTTGGTTCAACAAAAGAAATAGAAGTTGATGTAAGAATAATATCAGCAACAAATAAAGATTTAAAAAAACAGATAGAAAAAGGAGAATTTAGAGAAGATTTATATTATAGACTTTCAACAATAACAATAAATTTACCACCATTAAGAGAACGAAAAGAAGATATTCCCTTACTTGTTGAACAGATTTTAAAAGAGCTAATAAAAAAATATAATAAAGAAATAAAAAAAATAGATCCTCAGTTTATTACTTATTTAAAAACCTTAGATTTAAAAGGAAACATAAGAGAACTTAAAAATATAATAGAAAAAGCAGTAATTTTATCTGAAGATGAAGAACTAAAACTAAATGAATATTTTGAAATAAATTCTTTAAACTCTATTTTTATAGATGATACAAAATCTGAATTTCAAATTAAAAATTTCCCAGAAGATAATATGGACTTAAAACAAGTAATGGATAATATAGAAAAATCTATAATAAGATATGCTTATGAAAAAGCAGGCAAAGTAAAATCAAAAGCAG
This sequence comes from Hydrogenothermus marinus, assembly GCF_003688665.1. Classification (NCBI taxonomy): domain Bacteria; kingdom Pseudomonadati; phylum Aquificota; class Aquificia; order Aquificales; family Hydrogenothermaceae; genus Hydrogenothermus; species Hydrogenothermus marinus. Next base: position 123,790 of record NZ_REFO01000013.1, on the reverse strand, counting down.
CAGAGATTTTAGGTATATCTTTTAGAGAGTTTAGATATAGATATGATAAGTATTTTAAAGATTGACAAAAATTGTTAATTAAAATGACAAAAATCAGACTAAATACTTTTAATTTTTACTAAATTCCATAGCTAAAAGCTGGCATATATTTTGAGTATAAAAATAACAAAATTAAATTTAGGAGGTATAAAAGATGAAGGAAGAACTCATCAAACAAGAAGAACTTGAGCTTAAGAAGAAAAAAGCTCAAAAAGGTTTCACATTAATTGAGCTACTAGTGGTAGTAGCAATAATAGCAATATTAGCAGCAATTGCTATTCCTCAGTTTGCAAAATATAGACAAAAGGCTGCATTCTTAAGAGCAGAAGCAGATTTTAAAAAGTGTATCGGTACTCTTCTTATTGAATACACATATAATGCATTGGATACGACACAAACATGTAAAGTTGGGGATAGTGAAATTACTTTAACTTTAAACAACCCTGGAACTAATACTGAAAGTATTTCTTATACTGGAAATATTACAGTTAATGGTCAAACAGTTACTTGTACAGCACAAAAGGATACAAGTGGTTCTTATACCGTAAATTGCCGATAAAATAACTAAAAACAAAGGCCTCTATATTCCAAGAGGCCTTTCAAAACAAGATAAATAAAAAAGTACGAGTATTGTTTTTATATAGGTTTTTTGTATATATAAAATTTTAAATTAGCAAAAATCATTTTTCGTAGGATATATTTATGAAAATTAAAGGATTTTCTTTATTAGAATTGATTATAGTAGTTGCCATATTATCATTATTATTATCTATTTTATTAGAATTGATTATAGTAGTTGCCATATTATCATTATTATTATCTATATCAATTCCATATTACATAAAATATAAAAAAAATGCTTATTTAGCTTCTATTTATTATTCTTTTACTAATTGTGCTAGAAGTTTAGCATTAGATTATTCATGGAATTCTACTGTCAAATCAAAAATATGTAATTTTCAATATACTACAGATACTTGTGAAATATATATTGATGAAACAAAGCCTGACTATCCTGTTAGGATAAAAGGAAATACATGTAATATCTCTTTAAAAGGATTTCATTTTTCCTGTGAAATAAAATCTCTTAAAAAAGTTTACTGTTATGAACAAAAATAAATTAATGTTTCTTATAATTTCAATTTCCTTTTCTATAGTTTACTTTTTTAAGTTTCGATTTTTAATTGAGTTTATAGAAAAATATAAAGATTATGTAATAACTGGTGCAGATGCTTTTTATTATGCAAGGAAAGCAAAAGAGTTATTAGAGAATAGTCCCAATTTAACTATTGATTACTTAAAAAATGTTCCTGATTTTTCTATATCCTTTGTAAATTTTCATTCCTATATAGCTTATATTTTAGCTAAATATTTGCATATAGATTTAAATACTATTTTTTTATTATTTCCACCTTTATTTGCACCATTATTTGTTATACCTTTACTTTCTTTATTAAAAGATATAACTAAAGACAAAGAACTATTTTTATTTTTTATTCCTTCAGTCACAATACTTGGTTCTTTAAATATAATATATGCAGGAAGGACCCAATTAGGAAGATTTGATACAGATTTTCTAATACTTTTTTTCTTATTTGGAATATACCTTTTCGTCTATAAACTAATAAAAAATTTAGAAAATATAAAATCAGTTTTAATAAATCTTACAATTATTTTTATTTTATACAAGCTTTTTATGTGGCATTATCCAAAAAATGTTTTTTCTTTAATGTTTTTATTTTCTTTTGTAATTACTTCCTTTTACATATATAAAACAAAGCTTATAAAAAATTTAAAAATTAATTTTTTATTTTCTTTACTTTTCTTTGCTCTTATCATGAATAATGAACTTATTGGTAGTGTATTAAGTATATATAAATATTTTACTTCTTACATATTTAAAATAACTCAACCTTCATTTTTGCCTGCATCTGTTAGTATTTCTATATCTGAATTACAAGGTTTAACATTAAAACAGGTTATTAATATAACTACAGATAATATTTTAGCTTTTATTATCGCTATATTCGGATTAATTTTATTTTTCTATAGATATAAAACTTTCTTTTTACTTTTATTTCCAGTATTTGCTTTAGGTTTAACATCTTTTGGTTCTAATAGGTTTATGATGTACCTTGCTCCTTTTATTGGTATAGGAGTTGGATATGGAGTTTATATTTTTTATAGTTTCTTGAAAGATAGATTTTTAAATACAGATTTTCTAAAAAATACTACTTTTACATTTTTATTATTTATAACTTTCCTTTTTTCTACACCGCCAAATGCATTTTTACTAATACCAAGACCTTTATTTTCTGAAGGAATTTATAAATCCACATTAGAAGCAAACAAATATTTAAAAGAAGATTCTTATATCTGGGCTTGGTGGGATTATGGACTTGCTATCCAGTATTTATTAAATAAGGGTACTTTTACAGATAATGGTAATTTTAATCAGATTAAAATGTATAGTTTTGCAAACTCTATGTATACTACTAATCCTAAAAGAACATATAAACTAATATCTTATTTGACAAATAAAGGAACAAAAAATTTAATTAAAAAGAATAATTTAATAAATATAAAAATAGATGAATATCTAAATTTAGTAGATAATTATAAAGAAAAACCAAAAAAAGATGTTTATATATTTATTTATGGCAGAGATTTACACTCAGATTTTATACCAATGATAGGTTTTGCAGGTACAAAAATACAAAAGTTTCAACTTCCTTTGGTGAAATCTTTTTATAAATGTATGGAAAAAGATAATCTAATAAAATGTCCAACTTTTTCATATAATTTAGAAAATAATACTTTTTTAGTAAAAAATCAAAATATATCTCAAGTAATTTTCGTAGATAGAGAAAAAAGAATCCATAAAAAAGTTAATTTTTTATATGAACTATCAAATAAAAACCAAACAAATTTAATAAATGATAAAAATTTAGTTTTAGAAATTATTAAAACAAAAGATAACAAATATTATGAATTATTAGTGTCTGATATTTTTATAAATACAATGATAGATAAAATGTTTGTAAAAGCTAATAAGTTTAAAAATTTTCAACTTGTTTATGATAACTTTCCAAATTTAGTTGTATATAAAATCAAATAGATAAGCTTAAATTCTGATATAATATTTACTTTGAATTTCCAATTTAATTATAAAGGAGGATATATATAAATGGCAGCACCTAAGAGAAAAAAATCTAAAGCTAAAACTGCTATGAGAAAGGCTCAATGGTATAAAAAGTTAAATATTCCTGGTATATCTCTTTGTCCTGAATGTGGACAGCCTAAAAAACCACATAGAGTTTGCCCTCATTGTGGATATTATAAGGATAAAGAGGTTGTTGAGGTTATTTAATGTATATTGCTCTTGATGCCATGGGCGGTGATTACGCCCCTGAAAGTAATGTAAAAGGGGCTATTTTATTTGCTAAAGAAACAAATATTAGTGTTTATCTTGTAGGTAATAAAGAAGTCTTAAAGCCTTTACTTGAAAAAGAAGGTGGTAAAAATCTACCAATAGAAATTGTTCATGCTGAAGAAGTTATAGAAATGCATGAGCCACCTTCTAATGCAGTTAGAAAAAAAAGAAAATCTTCTATGTATATTGCTGCAAAACTTGTAAGAGAAGGCAAAGCTCAAGCTTTTGTTTCTGCAGGTAATACAGGAGCTGCTATGGCAGTATCTAAATTTATAGTAGGTTCGGCTCCTGGAATTGAAAGACCCGGCATAGCTGTAGCATTCCCAACAAAAAAAGGAAAACCAACTGTCTTAATAGATGTTGGTGCTAATGTTGATTGTCGTCCAAGACATCTTGTTTATTTTGCAGTAATGGGACATACATATGTGAAAGAGATACTTAAATCTTCTGATAATCCGAAAGTTGGAATATTAAGTATTGGTGAAGAAGAAGGGAAAGGAAATGAGCTTGTAAAAGAGACTTATCCTTTATTAAAAATGTCTAATTTAAATTTTGTTGGAAATGCAGAAGGTAGAGATATTTTTACTGGTGATTTTGATGTAATTGTTTGTGATGGTTTTGTTGGAAATGTTGTTTTAAAAACAAGTGAAAGCCTTGGAAGTATTATAGTAGATATGATTAAGCAAGAAGTTAAAAAAAGTATGATCTCAAAGATTGGAGCTGCTTTAATGCTTCCTGCAATAAAAAGATTTAAGAAAAAGGCAGATTTTGCAGAATATGGTGGTGCTCCTCTTCTTGGAACAAAAGCAAGCTGTATTATTACTCATGGAAGAGCAGATGCAAGAGCTATAAAAAATGCTTTAAAAGTTGCTACAGAGTTTGTTGAAACTAATTTTAATGAAAAACTGTATGAAAATATTGAAAAACTACTTCCAGAGCCACTTTTAGAGGTTTAATTTAATGGGTGTTGAAATAACAGGAATTGGTATGTATGTTCCTCCTCGTGTTATTACCAATCAAGATTTAGAAAAAATATTAGATACTTCTGATGAATGGATAACAACTAGAACTGGAATTAAAGAAAGAAGAATTGCAGAAGAATGGGAAAAAACAAGTGATTTAGCAAAAAAAGCTTCAGAAGAGGCTATAAATTCTGCAAATATAAATAAATCAGATATTCAAGCTGTAATAGTTGCCACTTCTACTCCTGATATGATATTTCCTTCAACAGCAGCATTGCTGGCAGATAAACTTGGATTAAAAAAACCTATGGCATTTGATATTTCTGCAGCATGTAGTGGTTTCATATATGCTTTAACTATTGCAAACTCTTTTATAAAATCAGGGCAGTTTGAAAATGTTTTAGTTGTTGGAGCTGAAGTTTTTTCACGAATAATAGATTGGGAAGATAGGTCAACTGCTGTAATATTTGGAGATGGTGCAGGTGCAGTAGTTTTATCCAAAACTGAAAATGATAGTGATATTTTATCTACAGTTATGCATTCTGATGGTAGTCATGGTAATTCTTTATACTGTCCAGTTGGTGAAAAATTAAGAATGAAAGGAAGAGAAACTTTTAAACTTGCAATAAAGAGTATGGAAGAATCATCTTTGCAAGCTTTAAAGGAAGCTAATTTAACATTAAATGATATTGATTTAGTAATTCCTCATCAAGCAAATATAAGAATTATAGATGCTCTTGCTGAAAGATTAAAACTAGATAAAAGTAAGGTTTTTAGTAATATCCATAAATATGGAAATACAAGTGCAGCCTCTATTCCGATAGCTTTTTATGAAGCAGTAAAAGAAAAAAGAATAAAAAAAGGAGATAACATCCTTTTTACTGCTTTTGGTGGCGGTTTAACTTGGGGTTCTATAGTTTTAAAATATTAGGATTCAAAATCTTCTGGTTTTAAAGATTTTATCCATTCTTCAAGCTCGTTCTCATCTACTTCTGATTGAATATCTTTTTTATACTCTTGTAAAACTCTTTCTTCAACAAAAATAGGCACATTTTTTCTAATTGCTAAATTTATAGCATCGCTTGGTCTTGAATCTATTCTTATTTCTTGGCCATCTTTATTTAAAACAATCTCTGCATAATAGGTATTATCATTAAGATCATTTATTAATATATATGATATATCAGCACTTAAATTTTCTATTAAATTTACCATAAGATCATAAGTCATAGGTCTTGGCATATGAATATTTTCCAGTTTCATAGATATTGCATTTGCTTCAAAAACACCTATCCAGATTGAAAGAATATCATCTGTTTCTTTTGATTGTAAAACAACTATAGGCATATTTGTAATAGGATCTAATACTATCCCCCTAATATCCATCTCAATCATTTTCAAAGCCTCCTAATTTTATATAAGCTGTAATTCCTTTTCATTTATAGTTCCTTCTAATGAAAATCTATTTGCCTTTGTTATTTTTACATCTACAAGCTTACCTAATAAATTATGCTTTCCTTCAAAATATACAAGTTTATTTGTTCTACTTCTACCTACTAATTTCCCATCTTTTTCTTCTTCTACTAATACTTCTACTTTTTTTCCTTCATATGCTAAATTTTTTTCAAAAGCTATATTTTTTTGAATATTTATTAAATCTGTAAGCCATTTACTTAATGTTTTTGGATCTTCTGTCATTTTTAAATCTGCTGCTGGTGTTCCAGGTCTTGGAGAATATTTAAAAGCAAATATCTGATCATATTTAACTTCCTTTACTACTTTTACTGTTTCAAGATAATCTTCATAAGTCTCTCCTGGAAATCCAACTATTATATCGGTAGAAAGGGCAATATCTGGAATATACTTTTTAAGTAGTTCTATTTTTTCTAAATATTCTTTTTGAGTATAACCTCTATCCATAGCTTTTAATATCTTATCTGAACCTGCTTGTATTGGAAGATGTAAAGCTTCACATACTTGAGGAATATCTGCCATTGCTTTTATAGTATTTATATCTAAATCTCTAGGATGTCCTGTTGTAAATCTAATTCTTTCAACTCCATCAACATTTGCTACTGCATATAATAATTCATAAAATTTAACATCTCCTAAATCTTTTCCATATGCAGTAACATTTTGTCCTATTAAATGAATCTCTTTTACTCCATCCTCAACAAGCCATTGAACTTCTTGTATTATCTCTCCTATTCTTCTACTTCTTTCTTTTCCTCTTGTAGTTGGTACTATACAATAAGTACATTTCTTATCACAACCTCTTATTACTGTAACATATGCAGTATATTTGTTATCTCTAACTGTTGGATAAGAATCAAGTTGATTTTCATTTTCATCAATTTCTTCTAATATTTCTACTGCTTTATTTCCTTGTTTTGCTTCTTCTAAAAGCTGAGGTAAATGGTGAATATTAGTAGTTCCAAAAACCATATCTATATAAGGTGCTTTTTGAAGTATTTCATATCCTGCTCTTTGAGCTAAACATCCACAAACACCTATTATTGCATCTGGATTTTTATTTTTAACTTTTTTAAACTCTCCAAGAGCAGATAATACTTTTTGATCTGGCTTTTCTCTAACAGAACAAGTATTTACAAGAATAACATCTGCTTCTTCCCAATTGTTTGTAGGCTCATAACCAAGAGTTTTTAGCATCCCACTCATTTTTTGACTATCATTTATATTCATCTGACAACCAAATGTTCTAATATAGAATTTTTTCATTATTACCTCTTAATAGTTTTTTTTGATTTAGATAATATATTATCTCTTAAAAATTTTGGTAGTGGAATGATATTTTTTATAAATTTTATGAAAAGTTTTGATTTTTTGATTTTTTAGGAAAAGGCAGGTTTAACCTGCCTTTTATATTTTGACAATCTTTATTGTATTTTTCTTACTGATTGTGCTCTTGGTCCTTTTTCTTCTTGAACAACTTCAAATTCTACTTTCTCACCTTCTTCTAAGTTTTTGAATCCTTCACCTTCAATAGCTGAGAAATGAACGAAGATGTCTCCTTGGTTATCATCTCTTGTGATGAAACCAAATCCTTTCTTAGAATTGAACCATTTAACTGTACCTGTGATACGCACGACAAAATACCTCCAAAAAAATAATATTACTTAACTTCTTCCTTTGTTTATTTGAAGAAGTTTAAAGAAACAACTTAAGATAGTTTTGAAGTTATATTGAGGATGTTCCCCCTTGTTAGTTACTTCTTTAAACGTCTTCTATATTTTATACATTAAATATATACCTTTTTTTTACTTTTGTCAAATAATTAACATCGCATCTCCATATGAAAAAAATCTATATCTTTCTTTAATGGCTATTTCATAAGCTTTTAAAATAAAATCTCTATTAGCAAAAGCAGAAACTAAAAGTAAAAGAGTTGATTTTGGTAAATGAAAGTTTGTTATTAAGGTGTCTACTATTTTAAATTTATAAGGTGGATATATGAAAATATCACTAAAGCCTTCTTTTTTATTAGTTTGTGCATAGGTTTCTAATGTTCTAACTACTGTTGTTCCAACTGCTACTACTTTTTTCCCTTTCTTCTTAGTTTCATTTATTAGCTGTAATGTTTCATCTGGTATTTGATAAAATTCTTCATGCATTTTATGTTTGGTAATATCTTCTGTTTTTATAGGCCTAAAAGTTCCAAGTCCAACATGTAATGTGCAAAAAGCTTTTTTTACTCCTTTCTCTTCTAACTGTTTTAAAAGTCTTTCTGTAAAATGAAGTCCTGCAGTTGGAGATGCTACTGCTCCTTCTTTTTTTGCAAATACAGTTTGATAATAATCTTTATCTTTTTCTTCATCTTCTCTTTCTATATAAGGTGGTAAAGGTATATGTCCATATTTTTTTATAAGCTGATTAATATTTTCTCCAATTAATTCTACTTTAGCTTTTCCTTCTTCATATTTTTCAATAAGTTTTATCTTAAAGTCATTAGCAATTATTACTTCTTGACCTTCTTTTAATCTTTTTATATTTTTTATTAAAACTTCCCATTGATTTTCAGAAAAAGGTCTTAAAAGGAAAATCTCTATATTTGCTCCTGTTTTCTTTTTACCTTTTAATCTTGCTGGAATTACTTTTGTATCATTTAAAACAAGTAAATCTCCTTCTTCTAAATAATCTATAATATCTTTAAAAATTTTGTGTTCTATTGTTTTTTTCTTTCTGTTTAGCACCATTAAACGACATTCATCTCTTGGCTCATGAGGATATTTTGCAATAAGTTCTTTTGGAAGGTTATAATCAAAATCTGATAGTTTTATCATTTTCCAATCTTTGAAAGTATTATAAATATTAATGATAAGAAAATACTAATAAGAATAGATGTTGTAATTGGAAAATAAAATGTAAAGTTATCTTTTTTTATATAAATATCTCCCGGTAATTTTCCAAGGCCAAAAGGTAATTTTTCTGCAAAAACAAGAATCAAACCTATAAATATTATTATTAAGCCTATAAAAATTAAGCTTTTACCTACGCTTTCCATCTTAAAATCCCATTTTTTTCTTTTTGTTTAGTAATTCTTTTAATCTTTTACTATTTTGTTTTATATTTTTATCTTTAAAAACTGCAGAAACTACTGCAATATTTTCACATCCTGTATCTATTACATCTTCAATATTTTCTTCATTAATTCCACCAATTGCAACTACAGGTACAAGAGAAATTTCCATAGCTTTTTTTAACTGCTCTAATCCTGCCACTTTAGCATCTTCTTTTGTAGATGTAGGAAATATAGAGCCAAATCCTATATAATCAATAGGTAATTTATTAGCTTCTTCTACCTGATTTAGATTTTTTGTAGAAAGTCCAATTATTTTATCAAATCCTAAAATTCTTCTTGCAACTTCTACAGGCATATCTTCTTGTCCTATATGAACTCCATCTGCATTTATAGCTAAAGCTATATCTATTCTGTCATTTATTATTAATGGTTTTCTATAATAATCACATATTTTTTTTAACTGAATTGCTTCTTCATACATATCTTTTGTATCTTTATGCTTTGCTCTATACTGGATTATATCTGCTCCACCTTCTATAGCTTGTTTAACAGCATCTATTAAATTATCTTTTAAAAGCTTTTCATCAGTAATTACATATAAAGTAGGCTTTTCAAACATTTTTTCCTCTTAAATTTTAGTTTGAATTTATAGTTAAATAGTATATAATATTAATCTCTTTGGAGAGGTGGCCGAGTGGTCGAAGGCGGCTCCCTGCTAAGGAGTTGAGGGAGTTATCCTCCCTCCGAGGGTTCGAATCCCTCCCTCTCCGCCACAAAAAATTATTTCGCTGAGCATTCAGTCATAAATGATTTTTCATCTTGAAGTTTAAATCTATTTTTTGCAAGATAACATCCTGTTTTGCAGGTATTTTTTATATAATCTATTTGCTCTTTTGAAAAAGCTTTTCCAAATCTAATTCCATTTGAAAGAGTATTACAATCTATAGGAGTTTTTGCTCCTCTCATATAACAATCTTTATATATTGTGTAAGAAAAATAACAAAACTTATTTTTTGCAAAATTATTTTCCTTAGCAAAGGCTACAGATACAGATAGCAAAAGAAAAATAGCTATTTTTTTCAACTTTATCCTCCTTAACTTAAGAAATCTTTTATATGTTTTTTCATAGCTAAAGCTCTTAATTTTTTCAATGCTCTATTTTCAAGCTGTCTAACTCTTTCTCTTGATATTCCAAGCATATCACCAACTTCATTTAAGGTTTTTGGTTCTTCACCTTCAAGACCAAATCTATGTTTAATTATAGTTCTTTCTCTTTCATCAAGAGCTTTCATAAGTTTTTCAAGTTCTTTATGAAGAGCCTCTTCTACTATTTCTTTCTCAACATCTTCAGTTCCTTTTTTAGATAGTAAATCTAAAAGAGTTATATCTTCTTCTTCTCCCATTGGCATATCTAAAGAATATGGCATTCTAACTATTTGAAGAGCTTGTCTAACTTTTTTAGGATTTGCATCTACCTCTTTTGCTATCTCTTCAATTGTTGGTTCTCTTCCATTTTTTTCTTTCAATTTTTCATAAGCTTCTTTTACTTTACTTATGAAAAGAGATTCTTTTATTGGTATTCTTACTGCACCAGTTTGCTGAAAAATTGTTTGCATTATAGCTTGTCTTATCCACCATACTGCATAAGAAATAAATTTAACATCTCTATCAGGGTCAAATCTTTTTGCTGCTTCTATTAGGCCAAGATTTCCTGCAGCAATAAGATCTGTTAAAGGTACACCCCATCCCATAAAATTTTTAGCAACATTTACAACAAATCTTAAATTACCTTCAACTAATTTTTTTAAAGCTTCTTTATCACCTTTTTTCGCTTTTATAGCAAGCTCTTTTTCCTCTTCTGGTGTTAATAGAGGATGTTGAGCCATCTGTTGTATATAAAGATTTAAAGTATTTTGGTCTTTATCTGCCATTTTTTCCCCTTTTTATATTATGATCTTAATATAAACAATAATAATTCTTAATAAGATATTAACAATGATAAATCTTATAGTTTTAATGTAGAGGTTTTAAAAAGAAAAAGCAAGAGGAAAGATTAATTTCCCTCTTTTGGTATTTCTACTTCTATACCAAGTTCTTCAAGCTGTTCTTCAAAAACAAAATCAGGAGCATTTGTAAGAGGACAACTTCCTTTTTGAGTTTTTGGAAAGGCTATTACATCTCTTATACTTTCTGAATCTGTCATTAATGCTACAAGTCTATCAAGTCCAAAAGCTAATCCACCATGAGGTGGTGCCCCATATTTTAATGCATCTATTAAAAATCCAAATTTTTCTCTTGCTTCTTCTTCTGATATTCCAAGAATATTAAACATTTTTTCTTGTAATTGGCTTGTATGAATACGGATAGAACCTCCTCCTATCTCTTCACCATTTAAAACAAGATCATAAGCTCTTGCTTTTATTGAAGTTGCTAAATCCCTATCTTCTTTTGCTTTGTCAAGTTTTGGTATATCTTCTTCTTTTGGGCTTGTAAATGGATGGTGTAATGCTACATATCTTCCTTCTTCCAAATCAAATTCTAAAAGTGGAAAATCTACAATCCATACAAAATCCCATCTTCCAGTTGGAATGATATTTAGTTTATCTGCAATATGTTTTCTCATAAATCCAAGTACTCTATGGGTAGTTTCATGCTCATCTGCAATAAATATCATTAAGTCCCCTGCTTTTGCACCCATTTTTTCTTTTATCTTATTTAACTGCTCTTCAGTAAAGAATTTGGTAATTTGAGATTGGAAACCTTCATCAGTAACTTTAATCCAAGCCATCCCTTTAGCACCAAATTTTTGAGCTTGCTCTATTAATTCATCTATTTCTTTTCTTGAAAATGATGCTCCACCTTCAATAGTTAATCCTTTTACAATTCCACCTTTTTTTACTGTATCTTTAAATACTTTAAAATCTACTTCTTTTGCTATATCTGTAATATCTTTTAAATGCATCTCATATCTTAAATCAGGTTTGTCTGAACCATATTTTTCAATTGCTTCTTGGTAAGTCATTCTTCTAAATGGTATTTTTAAGTCTATTCCAAGAATATTTTTAAATAAATAATGGATTAATCCTTCAGAGATAGCCATTACATCTTCTTCAGAAACAAAGGACATCTCAAAGTCTATCTGTGTAAACTCTGGCTGTCTATCTTTTCTTAAATCTTCATCTCTAAAACATTTTACAATCTGGAAATATCTTTCAATTCCACCAACCATTAATATCTGTTTAAATAGCTGTGGAGATTGAGGAAGTGCATAAAATTTTCCTTTTTCAAGTCTTGAAGGAACTAAAAAGTCTCTTGCACCTTCTGGAGTTGATTTTGTAAGCATTGGAGTTTCTACTTCTAAAAATCCATTTCCTACTAAATACTCTCTTGTTTTTTGATATACTTCATGTCTTATTAAAAGATTATTAAACATCTTTTTTCTTCTAATATCTAAGTATCTATACTTTAATCTAACTTCTTCACTTACATTAATATCATCTTCTATCTGGAATGGAAGAATATCACATGTATTTAATATTAAAAGTTTTTGGCCTATTACTTCTATGTTTCCTGTTGGTATTTTAGGATTTTCTGTGCCTGCTGGCCTTCTTTCTACTCTACCTAAAACACCAATTACATATTCTGATCTTACTTTTTTAGCTTTTTCTACCATATCTACAGGTGATTTTGTAGGATCAAAAACAACTTGAACAATTCCTTCTCTATCTCTTAAATTAATAAAAATTACACCACCATGATCTCTTACACTTTCAGCCCAACCTAAAAGTCTAATTTCATCTCCAATATTATTTTCTGTTAATTCTCCTGCAAAATAATCTCTTTTAAAATCTCCTAAATTATCTATCATCTCCTATCTCCTAAATATATTTTTATCAAGTAAAGCTTCACTATTATTTAAAAATTTTTTGGCTTCTTTAAAAGAAATTTCTTTAAAAATATTATAAATTTTATTTTTATCTTCTGTTAAAAACTCATAAGTGTTAGAAAAAATTATTCTATTTCCTAAGATGGCAAAAACTTTACCTATTTTTATAAAATCTTTATCATCAACTTTATTATTTTCTAAAAGCATATAAACACTGTTTAACTCAAAATAAGGATTTTTAGATTTTGGTTTATAGAATTTTTCCTTTTCCATAAAAATAATTATATACTAAATTTAGTCTAACCATCTTTTGGTTAAATCTTGATAGCTATCTATTCTTCTATCTCTAAAAAATGGCCAAGTAATTCTTGTTTCATCTATTATTGATAAATCTATTTCTGAAATTAGTATTTCTTCTTTATCTACTGATGCTTTTTTGATAATCTCTCCATAAGGATTTGATATAAATGATTGTCCCCAAAACTCTATTCCTTCATTTCCATCAGGGGATTGTTCAAAGCCTGTTCTATTTATAGATGCTATATAACAGCCATTTGCTACTGCATGTCCTTTTTGGATTGTTTCCCATGCATTATATTGAGAATTCCCAAATTCTTCTTTTTCTGAAGGTAGCCATCCTATAGCAGTAGGATAAAATATTATTTTAGCTCCTTTCATTGCAGTAAGTCTTGCTGCTTCTGGAAACCATTGATCCCAGCAGATTAAAACACCAATTTTTCCATATTTTGTATTAAAGGCTTTATATCCTAAATCTCCAGGCGTAAAATAAAACTTTTCATAAAAATGGGGATCATCTGGAATATGCATTTTTCTATATTTTCCTAAGAATTTCCCATCTGCATCTATAACAACGGCAGTGTTATGGTATATTCCATCTGTTCTTTTTTCAAATAATGATGCTACTATTACTATATTAAAATCTTTTGCTACCATTGAAAGCTTTTTTATTGTTTTGTTTTCTTCATTAATTTCTTCTGCAAGTTTAAAATTTTCCCAATCTTCTACTTGACAAAAGTAAGGGGTTAAAAAAAGTTCTTGGGTTGAAACTATATTTGCTCCATTTTTTGCAGATTCTTTCATAAGCTCTATAGCTTTATCTAAATTTTCTTTTTTATCTTTTGAGCATTTCATCTGAAGTAAAGCAATATTTACTTTATCCATTTTTTCTCCTTTAAGAAAAGGTTGGTAATTTCCATTTATAAATAATAGCAAGAATTCGTATCATTAAAACAACAATACTACATATAAGTCCACTTAAACCAATTGAAACCCCTGAAAGTATTGCAATATAAAAAACAATAGCTCCAATAATAGAACAAGATGCATAAAAATCTTCTTTCAAAACAGAAGGAACTCTTCTAAGAAGTAAATCACTAATAAGTCCACCACCTACTCCTGTAATAGTTGCAAGTATTATTATTCCAAAAAAAGAAACATGCGCATTATAAGCAATTACTGCACCTGTAGTTGTAAAAGCGGCAAGTCCAATAGCATCTGGAATTTGGATAATATATCTATGTTTTATATCTATTCCAAAAATTTTATAAAGAACTAAGGCAAACCAAACACCAATAAGAGCAAAAGACATATCAGATATAGATAAAAGTGCATTTGGTATATTATTTACTAATATATCTCTTGTAATTCCACCACCAAGAGCAGTCATAATTCCAAGGGTGGTAATACCAAGTAAGTCTAGTTTATCTTCTATAGCTTTCATAGAACCTGTAATTGCAAAAGCAATAAGCCCTATAATATTCATTATTGTAAAAATCTCTTCTGTAGATACCATTTTAGCTAAAATCTTTGCAGATATTTATATTTTCTACTAATTTTACTTTAAAATCTTTTTCTACTTTTATTTTAAAACCTTTAAATTCAACTCCATTATTCAGAGCCTTTTTAAAGCTTTGATAAAATTTCTTATCCATATCTTTATAAGGTAAAAAACATTTACAATTTCTAAGCATCATAAAAAGAATTATTCCTTTATATCCTTCTTTGACTGCTTTTATTAATTCTTCAAGATGCCTTGAACCTCTTTCTGTAGGAGCATCTGGAAATAAGCATTTATTATCTATTAATAAATTACTTCCTTTAAGTTCTACAAATGTATCTTTATTTACTAGATAATCTATTCTACTTTTTCCATATTTTACTTCTCTTTTTAAGTCTTTTACTTTAAATCCAAGAACACCTTTTTTAATGGCTTCTTCTCCAATTTTAGAATGTAAAGAAGTATTTAAAAGAACAATCTCATTTTCAACTTCTACAGCAATTATCTTATAATCTGTTTTTAGTCCAGGTTTATTTTTTATAATAAAAACTTTTCTACCTTTTATAAAAATTTCTTTTAATCTGCCAGGGTCTGCCACATGACAGGTAATAGTTTTACCATCTTTTTCACAAATTGATTTAAATCTATTAGGCCTTTCTAAAAAAGTAGCCTGCTCAATATTTCCAAGTTTATTTAAGTCAAGTAAAATCATAAAAAAATAATATCATACAAAAGGGAAAATTCTAATTTAGGGTATTTTTATTTTTGTTTTACAACTTTTTTAAAGATTTGTATAATTTATATTAAATCTTAATTTCAAAGAGGTATCAATGGAACTTTCAAACAGAATAAAAAAGGTAAAACCATCAGCAACACTTGTGATTACAGCAAAAGCAAATCAATTAAAAGCTCAAGGTATTGACGTAATAGGTTTTGGAGCTGGAGAGCCTGATTTTGATACGCCAGATTATGTAAAAGAAGCAGCTATTAAAGCTTTAAAAGAAGGAAAAACAAAATATACACCTTCAGCAGGAATTCCTCAGTTGAGAGAAGCAGTAGCACAAAAATTAAAAGAAAAAAATAATATTGAATACCAACCTTCAGAAGTTGTAATTACTCCAGGGGCTAAAATGGCTCTTTATGAAATATTTGCTATCTTATTAAATCCAGAAGATGAAGTAATTGTACCAGCTCCTTATTGGGTTTCATATACAGAACAGATAAAACTTTGTGATGGCACATACAAAACACCTTTAACTTCTGAAGAAAATGAGTTTGTATTTACAGCAGATTTATTAAAAGAAAATATTTCAGATAAAACTAAAGCAGTAGTAATAAACACACCTTCAAATCCAACAGGAGCAGTAATACCAAAGAAAGAACTTGAAAAAATAGCTGAAGTTTGTCTTGAAAAAGGAATAATGATAATTTCTGATGAATGTTATGAAGAGTTTGCTTATGATGAGCCTCATTTTAGTATTGCATCATTATCAAAAGAGGTTAGAGATATTACCTTTACTGTCGGAGCATTTTCTAAATCATACTCTATGACAGGTTGGAGACTTGGCTGGGTAGCAGCACCTGAAAAATATACAAAAGCTATAGCATCTATGCAAAGTCAAACAGTATCAAATCCAACATCTTTTGCTCAGTATGGAGCTTTAGAAGCTTTAAAAGATAATGGAAAATTTCCGAAAATGATGAGAGAGGAATTTATAAAAAGAAGGGATTATATAGTTGAAAGATTAAACAATATTGAAGGTATAAAATGTGTAAAACCACAAGGAGCTTTTTATGTGTTTCCAAATATAAAGCAGTATATTAAAGGAAATATAAAAAATGATATAGATTTTGCTGAGTATTTACTTGAAGAAGGAAAAGTTGCAGTTGTTCCTGGTTCTGCTTTTGGAGCTGAAGGTTATATAAGAATGTCTTATGCAACTTCAATGGAAAATATAAAAGAAGGACTAAATAGAATAGAAGAAACTTTAAAAAAATTAAGATAGGAGATTAAAATGAGAAAAATTTTAACTATTTTTTCTATATTCGTTTTGTTTTTAGCAATTTCAGCATGTAATAAAAAAGAAAATCAACAATCTGAAAAATTTAAAGTTGATCCTTATCCTGTAATAAAAGATGCAATGAAAAATCATAAATATTTAATGATTGTTTTTGAATCTGAGGAATGTCAATACTGCAGTAAATTAAATAAAGAAGTTTTAAATCAGTTGGATTTTAAAGAAAAGTTAATAAAAAATAATATTGAAGTTGCAATAGTAAATGTATATGGAAACAGAAAAGTTATAGATCCAGAAACTAAAAATGAGATGGAAGAAAAAGTTTTAGCTTATCTTTATCATGTTCAAGGTTTTCCTACTACTGCTATATTTGACCCAACACAAAATTACAAACTTTTATATAAATT
Source organism: Hydrogenothermus marinus (assembly GCF_003688665.1). Lineage (NCBI taxonomy): Bacteria > Pseudomonadati > Aquificota > Aquificia > Aquificales > Hydrogenothermaceae > Hydrogenothermus > Hydrogenothermus marinus. The sequence goes on along the minus strand of NZ_REFO01000013.1, from coordinate 106,707 downwards.
TACAGGATATGTACCAAAAGATAACTTTGCAAATTTAGTTGATTTCATAGGAAGTAGTTGCTATAAGAAAATTCCTTTTGAAAAATATTTAGAAAATAATAAAAAATGTTAAGATTAATTTTTCTTAGCTTATTACTAATATTTGTTAGTAGTTTTGCTGAAAATAAAAATTATTGTTTTGAAGAAGCAGGAGAAAGGTATGGAATAAATCCATATCTTCTTTATGTAATTGCAAAAGTTGAAAGTAATTTAAATCCAAAAGCTATACATAAAAATAAAGATGGAAGTTATGATATAGGATTAATGCAGATTAATAGTAATTGGCTACCTGTATTAGAAAGGTTTTCTATAAAAAAAGATGATTTATTTAATCCTTGTCAAAATGTTTTTGTTGGTGCTTGGGTTTTAAGACAATGTGTAGATAAATTTGGTATTACTTGGAAATCTATAGATTGCTATAATAAAGGTAGAAAAGCAAAAAGCGAGTCTAAATATATTTGGAAGATTTATACTGAATATAATAAATTATTTGCAGAGGGAAGAAAATGAAAAAAAAGATATTAACAGTTTTAACAGGATTAGCTATTTTAGGAACACAGCAAGCAAAAGCTCTTGACGGACAGATAATCTTCAGAGATAGTTTATATGGAGCAGGAATAGGTGGATTAGGTGGTCTTGCTTTATATGTAATAGATGGGGAAAATTTTGGTAAAAAGGTAGGTACAGGGGTATTTCTTGGTTTAATACTTGGTGCTGGAGTTGGAGTTTATGAATCACAAACTGCTTTAGTTGAAATAAATAATGGGAAAATATATGCAGGGATTCCTCAAATTAATATAAAACAAACTAAAACCGTAGGTGGCAAAAATAATACAATAACAGAAATAAACTTACTTGGAGCTTCTTTTTAATGTTATCTGAAGAGCTTTTAGAAAAACTAGATATAAAATCAATAAAAGGGATAAATTTACTAATAAAAGTCGATCCTAAAAAATTAAATTTTATATCTATGGTGATAGATGGACATGGGAGAATAGCTCTTCCAAGGACAAGAATAGGTAAAGAAGGTTATTTAGACCTTCTTACTTCTCCTGATTGTGTAGATGATTTAATGTTAATTCTTGAAAATTTAAAAAAGGATTATGACCCTTCTCTTGAAATAGTTAAAGAACTTGGAGATAACTGGTTAGAAGCAGTAATATAAAATTTTAAGGTAAAAAAATGCTAAATGGAAAAACAATATTAATTACAGGTGGGACAGGTTCCTTTGGAAAAAAGTTTACTAAAAGATTATTAAAAGATTTTAATCCTAAAAAAATTATTATCTATTCAAGAGATGAGTATAAACAGTATTTAATGCAAAAAGAGTTTGCTGAATATAAAACTAAATTAAGATTTTTTATAGGAGATGTAAGAGATAAAGAAAGACTTTATAGAGCATTTGATGGAGTTGATATTGTTGTTCATGCAGCAGCTTTAAAGCATGTTCCTTTAATGGAATATAACCCAATTGAAGCAGTAAAAACAAATATTGGTGGTGCTGAAAATATAATAAATGCAGCTATTGATAGGGGAGTAGAAAAGGTGGTAGCACTTTCAACTGATAAAGCAGTAAATCCTGTTAATCTTTATGGAGCTACAAAACTTGTTTCAGATAAGTTATTTGTTTCGGCAAATGCTTATGCAGGTGGTAAAAAAACAAGATTTAGTGTTGTTAGATATGGAAATGTTGCAGGAAGTAGAGGTTCAGTAATTCCATTTTTCTTAAAACTTGTAAAAGAAGGTGCAAAAGAACTTCCAATTACAGATTTTAGAATGACAAGATTTTGGATAAGCTTAGATGAAGGTGTTGATTTAGTCTTAAAAGCTATAAGAGAAGCAAAAGGTGGAGAAGTTTATATATCAAAAATACCATCTTTTAAAATAACTGATTTAGCAAAAGCAATATGCCCTGAATGTAAATTGAAAGAGATAGGAATAAGAGAAGGTGAAAAATTACATGAAGTAATGATAACAGAAGAAGATTCAAGAACAACCTATGAGTATGAAGATCATTACATTATCTATCCAAATTTTGATTGGTGGAACTACAAAAAACATTTTAAAGAAGGCGGGAAAAAAGTAGAAGAAGGATTTAGATACTCATCAGATACAAATAAAGATTGGTTATCTGTAGAAGATTTAAAAGAGCTATTAAATAAAATAGATATTGTTTACTAATGGAAAATTTTATTCCTTATGGAAAACAATTTATAGATGAAGATGATATAAAAGCAGTTGTAGAGGTTTTAAAATCAGATTTTATTACTCAAGGACCTAAAATAAAGGAATTTGAAGAAGCTTTAGCATCTTATGTTGGTGCAAAATATGCAGTAGTTTTTAACAGTGGGACTTCTGCCCTACATGGAGCATATTTTGCTTTAGATTTAAAAAAAGATGATGAATTTATAACAACACCTATGACATTTGTAGCAACTTCAAATGCAGGACTTTATTTAGGAGCAAAACCTGTTTTTGTTGATATAGAAAAAGATACAGGAAATATAGATATATCAAAAATAGAAGAAAAAATTACAGATAAGACAAAGCTATTATCAGTTGTTCATTATTCAGGTCATCCTGTAGATATGGAAAAGGTTAAAGAATTAGCTGATAAATACAACCTAAAAATAGTAGAAGATGCATGTCATGCCCTTGGTGCAAAATATAAAAATGAAAGAATAGGAAATTGCAAATATTCAGATGTTACTATTTTTAGCTTTCATCCTGTAAAACATATTACAACAGGAGAAGGTGGAGCAGTTTTAACAAATAATAAAGAAATATATGAAAAACTTTTAATCTTTAGAAATCATGGTATTACAAAAGATAGATTTATAAATAATCCAGATGGCGATTGGTATTATGAGATGCAGTATTTAGGCTATAACTATAGAATGACTGATATTCAGGCTTCTCTTGGAATATCTCAGTTAAAAAAACTAAATAGATTTATAGAAAAAAGAAGAAATATAGCTAAAATATATAACAAAGCTTTTAAAGATAATCCATATTTTGATTTACCAGTAGAAAAAGATTATGCTTATCATTCATATCATCTTTATCCAATAAAATTAAAAGATAAATATAAAGAGAAGAAAGCAGAAATTTTTAGATCTTTAAGAAAAGAAGGCGTAGGTGTTCAAGTTCATTATATACCTGTTTATTTACAACCATATTATCAAAATCTTGGTTATAAAAAAGGATTATGTCCAATAGCAGAAGATTTTTACAAAAGAGAAATATCTCTTCCTATTTTTCCAGCTATGACCGAAAAAGATATAGAGTATGTTATAGAAAAAGTTTTTAAGGTATTCATATGAAAATAGGAACAATAATACAAGCAAGAACTTCTTCTACAAGACTTCCAAAAAAGGTATTAAAACCTCTTCCTTATGATTCAGATATTACAGTTTTACAACAAGTAATAAGAAGAGTTAAAAAATCTAATAATATAGATGAGATTATAATAGCTACAACAAAAGATAAAGAAGATGAAGAGATTGTAAAAATTGCAGAAAAAGAACAGGTTAAATGGTTTAAAGGTAGTAAAGAAAATGTTTTAGAAAGATATTATTTATCTGCAAAAGAAAATAAAATTGATATTATAGTTAGAATTACAAGTGACTGTCCTTGTATAGATTGGAATATTATAGATAAATCTATTATAAAACATATAAAAGAAAAAGCAGATTATACTTCAAATACAATAAAAAGAACATTTCCTCATGGATTAGATGTAGAAGTAATATCTTTTGAAGCTTTAGAAAAAGCTTATTGCAAAGCTGCCAAAGATTTTGAAAAAGAGCATGTATGTCCATATATTCATACTACAAATAAAGATAAATTTAAAATATCCTCTTTAGAAGCACCAAAAGAATTAACTGCACCAGATATTAGAATAACCTTAGATACAGAAGAAGATTATGCACTACTTGCATCAGTTTTTGATTATCTATACTGGGAAAATCCATTTTTTGATGCTTACGATATAATAAAATTATTTAATAAAAAACCTTGGTTAAAGCTTATAAATAAAAAAGTCTTACAAAAGAAAATATATCTTTCCTTAGAAGAAGAGATTGAAGATGCAAAAAAACTTTTAAAAATGCAAGAACTTTATAATGCACTAAAACTACTTGAAAAATGAAAATATATATACTTACAGAAGGCGGAAAAGAGATAGGTTTTGGTCATATTACAAGATGTATATCTATTTATCAAGCTTTTGAAACAAAAAAGATAAAACCAAAACTTATACTAAATGCAGATGAAACTGTAAAAGATATTGTAAAAAATACTAACTATGAAATATTTAACTGGCTTGAAAATAAAGATATTTTTAAAATATTAAAAGATAGTGATATAGTTCTAATTGATAGCTATTTAGCAGATAAAGATTTTTATGAAAAAGTAAGCAATATTGTAAAACTTTCTGTATATATTGATGATAATAAAAGAATAGATTATCCAAAAGGTATTGTTATAAATGGAAATATCCATGCTACAGATTTAGATTATCCTATAAAAAAAGATATTAAATATTTACTTGGTACAAAATATACACCTTTAAGAAAAGAGTTTTGGGAAGTGCCAGAAAAGATAATAAATGAAAAGATTAAAAATGTTTTAATAACATTTGGTGGCGATGATTTAAGAAATATGACCCCAAAAATTTTAAACTTATTAAATAAAGAATATCCAGATATTAACAAATATGTAGTAATAGGAAAAGGATTTAAACAAACTGATTGGATAAAAGATATAAAAGATAAAAACATATTTTTTATTTATGATGCGTCTGCAAAAGAAATGAAAGAATTAATGTTAAAAGTAGATTTAACTATATCTGCAGGTGGACAAACATTATATGAGCTTGCAAGAGTTGGCGTTCCAACAATAGCAGTAGCAGTTGCAGATAATCAATTAAAAAGTGTAAAAAAATGGGAAGAAATAGGCTTTTTAGCTTATGCAGGATTTTATGATAATAAAAATTTATTAGAAAATATATTAAACTTAATTAAAAAACTTGAAAATAAAAAAATACGAGAAAATATGTCAAAAATTGGAAGAAAATATGTTAATGGTAACGGTTCAAGGAATATAGTTTACGAGTTAATAACAATATGAAAGAAAATATAAAAATAAAAGAAGTTGAATTAATAAATTTTATATATTTGCCATTAAAGCAAAAAAAGATGATTTTAGAATGGAGAAATCATCCAGATATAAGAAAGTGGATGTATAACCAGTATGAAATAAGTTTAGATGAGCATTTAAACTTTATTGAAAGTTTAAAAAATAAAAAAGATAAACTTTACTTTTTAGTTAAAAAAGAGGATAAGTATATAGGTGTAATTGATTTTTACGATATTGACAATAACAAAAAAGAAGCAAAATTTGGTCTTTATAAAAATCCTTATGAAAAAACTGTAGGAATAGGAAAAATTTTAATAGAAACTGTTATTGAATTTGCTTTTAATATTTTGAAATTAAAAAAATTGAAGTTGGAAGTTTTTAATGAAAATAAAAAAGCGAGGAATTTATATAAACGCTATAATTTTAGAAAAATAGGGGAAAAAGTAATTAATAATAAAAAGATTATCTGTATGGAGCTAACAAATGAAAATAGGCAGTCATGATTTAGAAAAAGATGGAGTTTATATAGTTGCAGAACTTAGTGCAAATCATAATGGAAGCTTAGAAATTGCTAAAGAAAGTATAAAGGTTGCAAAAGAAATTGGTGCCAATGCAGTAAAACTTCAAACATATACACCAGATTCCTTAACTTTAAACTGTAATAAAGAAGATTTCATAATAAAAGGTGGAACCCTTTGGGATGGAAAAACCTTATATCAGCTTTATAAAGAAGCAATGACTCCTTGGGAATGGCATGAAGAACTATTTAATTATGCAAAAGAAATAGGAATAGATATATTTTCAACACCATTTGATAAAACAGCAGTTGATTTTTTAGAGCAATTTAATCCTATAGCATATAAAATAGCATCTTTTGAAATTACAGATTATGAGCTTGTAAGATATACTGCATCAAAAGGAAAGCCAATTATAATTAGTACAGGAATAGCTACTATAGAAGAGATACAAGATGTTGTAGAAATATGTAGAAGTGTTGGAAATAATGATATAATCCTTTTAAAATGTACTTCTGCTTATCCAGCTCCTTTAGAAGATGCAAATTTAGCGATGATACCAAATTTAGCTCAAACCTTTGGAGTAGTTGCAGGTTTTTCAGATCATACCTTAGGAACAACTGCTCCTATTGTAGCTACTACCCTTGGAGCTAAAGTTATTGAAAAACATTTTATATTAGATAAATCTCTTGGTGGACCTGATGCAGCATTTTCCTTAGACAAAGAAGAGTTTGCTCAGATGGTAAAAGCAGTTAGAGATACAGAAAAATTAATAGGAAAAATTGATTATAGCTTAAATGAAAAAAGAAAAAAATCAAGACAGTTTGCAAGAAGTTTATATGTAGCAAAAGATATAAAAAAAGGAGAGATATTTACAAAAGAAAATGTAAGAAGTGTAAGGCCAGGATATGGATTACATCCAAAATATTTACCTCAAGTTTTAGGAAGAAAAGCTAGGAAAGATATAGAAAAAGGAACACCTTTAAGTTTTGATTTAATAGACTAATTATGATAGAGCTTATAGCTTAAATTAATATCTGGATTAAATTCTTTTAATAAAAGATTAAAAGGTTTATACTAATCAAATGAAAGTTTTAGATAAAGAAAAAGAGATTCAAAAGCTTATTGATAAGTTAAATTATTTAGATAAAGAAGATATAAAAGATATAAAAAAAGCTGCTGAATATATAGTAGAAAAACATGAAGGGCAAGTAAGAAAATCAGGAGAACCTTATTATATTCATCCAATAGAGGCGGCTATTATTTTAGCTGACTTAAAGCTTGATAAAATATCAATTATTTCAGCATTACTTCATGATGTTGTTGAAGATACAGATACTAACCTTAAAGAAATAGAAAAGTTATTTGGTAAAAAAGTTGCTGAAATAGTAGATGGAGTAACAAAAATAGGAAAATATCATTTTAAAACAAAAGAAGAAGCAGAAGCTGAAAATTTTAGAAAAATGATAGTTTCAATGGCAAATGATATAAGAGTAATTCTTGTAAAAATTGCAGATAGACTTCATAATGCAAGAACTTTTCAGTATTTACCAGAGCATAAACAAAAAGAAAAAGCAAAAGAAACCTTAGAAATATATGCACCTCTTGCTGCAAGACTTGGTCTTTGGAATATAAAAGGAGAGCTTGAAGATATATCCTTTAAATATCTATATCCAGAAGAGTACAAAAAAATAACAACTTATGTAGCACAATCAAAAGAAAATCAAGAAAGATATTTAAAAGAAAAAATAGTTCCACAGATAGAAGAACTATTAAAAAAACAAAATATTAAGTATGAAATACAATATCGCTCAAAACATTTATACAGTATTTATGAAAAAACAATAAGAAAAAATCTAAAGCTTACTGATATATATGATATTTATGGAATAAGAATACTTGTAGAAGATGTTAAAGATTGTTATTTAACCTTAGGATTAATCCATTCAATCTTTAAACCTGTACCTGGAAGATTTAAAGATTATATATCACTACCAAAATCAAATCTTTACCAAGCATTACATACAACTATAGTTGGACCAGAAGGAAAATTTGTAGAAATTCAGATAAAAACCTTTAAAATGCATAAAATAGCAGAAGAAGGTATTGCTGCCCATTGGCGATATAAAGGTGGAGAAAAACTTTCTGAAAAAGATTTACAATCTTTTGTATGGCTTAGAAATATTCTTGAATCTATAAAAGAAAATCCATCTTCAAATCTTATTGATAATGTAAAACAAGACTTGAACAATGAAGAGATATTTGTATTTACCCCAAAAGGAGATTTAATAAAACTTCCAGTTGATGCTACTCCTGTAGATTTTGCTTATAATATTCATACACAAGTAGGACATAAATGTTCAGGTGCTAAAGTCAATGGAAGATTAGTACCTTTAAATACAAAGCTAAAAAATGGTGATGTAGTTGAAATAATAACTTCTCCCCATAAAAAACCAAATAGAGATTGGCTAAATTTTGTAGTTTCTTCAAAGGCAAAATCTAATATAAAAAGCTACTTACATAAAATAGAAAGAAAAAGAAGTATAAAATTTGGTGAAAAACTATTTGATAAACTTCTAAAAAGAATAGGTAAGAGTATAAACTCCTTATCAGAAATAGAAAAGAAAAAATTACTTGAAAGATTTAATTTTAAAACTTATGAAGATTTCTTAGCTGCCCTTGGAGATGGAAAATTATCTTTAAACAAAGTAATAAGATTTTTAAAATCAGGAGATAAAAAAGAAGAATATAAAGAAGAAAATAATAAAGTTCAACAAAAAGATTCTGTTATAGAAGTTGATGGAATAAGTAATATAATGTGTAGTATCGCAAAATGTTGTGAGCCTATTCCTGGTGATGATATTGTAGGCATTGTTACAAAAGGAAAAGGTATAACTATACATTTAAAAGACTGTTTAAATATAAAAAATATATTAGAAAAACAACCAGAAAAAAAAGTAGATATATGTTGGTCTGATAACATAAATAATGCAAACTATAATGTTTCTATAAGAGTGATTTCTGAAGATAGACCAGGCGTTTTAGCTGAAATATCCTCAGCTATAGCATCTAAAAACTCTAATATATCAAAAGCAACAATAAGAACTCGCTCAGATGGTAAAGCTATAAACGATTTTATTTTATCTGTAAAAAATAAAGCTCAACTTGATTCAGTACTGAATGCTGTTAAATCTATTAAAGGAATTGAATCTGCCTTTAGAATCAAAAATAGAAAATAGTTACTTGTAAATAAATCTGTGTTCTGTACCGTTTATAAGTCTATCTATATTTTTAGAATGTTTAATAAATATAATCAAAGATGAGATAAAAACTGCTATAGTTATATTTAAATCTCCAATAAGATAATAGATAATTATCCAAGAAAAAGAAGATGCAATAATAGATGCTAAAGAAACATAACCTGATACTAAAAAAGTTCCAAGCCATATTAAAAAGGTAATAAAAGCAACTTTACCAGATAAAGCTATTAAAACCCCAAAACCAGTAGCTACTCCTTTTCCACCTTTAAATTTCATGAATATAGAAAAACAATGTCCAATTACAGCAGTTACTGCAATGATAGCCACTAATTTAGTGTCCCAAAATAAATATTTTGCATAATACACAGGTAAAAATCCTTTTAATAAATCAAGAATAAGTACTAAAATACCAGCTTTTTTGCCAATAGTTCTTGTTACATTGGTAGCACCTATATTTCCACTACCTTCTTTTGTTACGTCTTTACCAAATAATTTACCTATTACATATCCAAAAGGAATTGAAGCTATTAAATATGTACCAATAATATATAAATAAAAATTTAGTTCCATATTTTTTCCTTAAATAAAAGTTTAAAGTAATCAATGGCAGAAATATAAGCTACAAAAATTGAAATCCATAATACAATATTTCCTATCATTACATAATTTAAAGATAATATAAATACTGCAATAAGTTGTAAGGTTGTTTTTATTTTTCCAAGAGAAGAAGCTGGAACAACAATTCCTTTATTAACCATTACAGAACGAAACCAGGTAATTAAAAACTCTCTAGCTACAACAAGAAATAAAGCAAAAGAAGAAACCATCTGTTTCTCAATAAAAGCAGCCAAAACAGATATTATGAAAATTTTATCAACTGCAGGGTCTAAAAGCTTTCCGTAATTTGTAACATCTTCAAAATTCCTAGCTACAATCCCATCTAACCAGTCTGTAATTATAGAAATAATAATAAGTATTGCAGAGATATAATAATAATCATTTAATATGGTATAAATCAGTAATGGTGTTATAAATAATCTTGCTATAGTTAAAATATCAGCATAACTAATTTTCACGTCGTATTGCCTTTGTTTTTCTTTTTTCTTAAATAAGTAGGTATATCAAGTTCATCATAAGAAGTTTCTTCAATAAAGCTTTTTTTCTCTGGTTCTTTTTTTTCTTCTTCTTCTAAAAGTTCTTTAAATCTTGGATGTTTTCTTTCAAATTTAGGTGCTTTTTTCTTATCTTCTTCTGTTTCAAAATCGGTAGCTACAACTGTTATTCTAATTTCATCTTCCGAATTCATATCAAGGGCTGCACCAAATATAATATGTGCCTCTTCATGGGCAAGCTCTCTTATTTGTGCAATAGATTCTTCAACATCTGAATAAGATAAATCAGGACTCACTTCTACATTTACTAAAAGTTTTCTTGCTCCTTCTATAGAAGTACCTTCAAGAAGTGGTGAATTTGTTGCATTATAAACTGCATCTTCTATTTTATTTTCACCTTTTCCACTTCCAACACCAATTAAAGCTTTTCCTCCACTTTCCATAATTGTTTTTACATCTGCAAAATCAACATTTACAAGTCCAGGTACTAATATTAAATCTGTAATACCTCTTACTGCTTTATATAAAATATCATCAACCAATTTAAAAGCTTCTAAAAAAGTAAATTTCTTACCTGCTATTGTTGTAAGTTTTTGATTATTAATTACTATATAAGTATCAACTACATCTTTTAATTTTTTTAATCCTTCTTCCGCAATTTTTGCCCTTGCAGGTCCTTCAAAATCAAAAGGTTTTGTTACTACTGCAACAGTTAATATTCCAAGCTCTTTAGCTGCTTGAGCTATTACAGGTGTTGCACCTGTTCCGGTACCACCTCCAAGCCCTGCAGCAACGAATACCATATCTGAGCCTTCTAAAGCTTCTTTTATTGCTTCTAAACTTTCTTTTGCTGCTTCTTCACCAACTTCAGGTTTGGAACCAGCTCCAAGCCCTCTTGTTACTGTTTCACCAATATGGATTTTATTAGGAACTGGTAATGAGTTTAAATGTTGTAAATCTGTGTTTACTATATAAAGCTCTACATCTTGAAGTCCTTCCTCATACATTCTTGAAACTGCATTACTACCTCCACCACCAACACCAAAAACTTTTATTTTAGAAGGATTTTTTGCATCAAAATTAAAATTTTCCATTTTAGTACCCTCTTTAAAAAAGACTTTTTATTTTTTCTACTAAAGTTTTAAATATATTTAATATATCACTTTCTTTCTCTAAGGATGTAGAATTTGTTTTCAAACTAAAATAATTTCTTTTAAAAAGTAATATACCTATAGAAGTAGAAAACTCAGGACTATTTAATCTATCACTAAATCCTCTATAATCTTTTGGTTTGCCTATTCTAACATCTGTATTAAAAACTCTATAAGCAAGTTCCTTAATATAAGGAGTATTAGCAACTCCGCCTGTGATTACAACTCCTCCATTTATTTTATCTAAAAACCCTACTGCTTCTATTTCCTTTTTCACCAAGCTAAATATTTCTTCCAATCTTGCTTCTATAGTATCAACAAGTTCATATTGGCTAATTGTAGCTGTATCTTCACTGCCTATCTGATTTATTTCTATTTCCATATCTTCTATTAATGCATCTACTGTAGCAAGACCATATTCTAACTTTAACTCTTCTGCTTCCTCTTTTGGAATTCTAAATCTATGGGCAATATCTAAGGTTATTCTATTTCCACCTATTGGAATATTTCCTACAAACTCAAAACTACTATCTTTTAAAACAGCTATATCTGTCGTACCTCCACCTATATCTAATAGAAGCACTCCCATATCTTTTTCTTCTTGATATAAAGTAGCCATTGCAGAGGCTACTGGATTTACTACAAAATTTAAAACATTTACACCTGAAGCTTCTATAACTCTTTTGAAATTTATGTAAGAGTTATTCTTTATAAGTATTACATGAAATTCACCTACTATTTTAGATGCTATAAAACCTTTTGGATCTAAAACTTCATTTTCATCATCAAGAATATATCTTTTTGGTATTATATGAATTATTTTATACTGATCTTTATTTATTTTTTCTTCTACTTTTTCGATTAATAAAGCTATATCTACCTCATCTATTTCCTTTTGATTTGTTCCAAAAGTTAAAGACTCTGATATATTTTGATATTCTAAATTTGGACCTGATAAGTTTACAACTGCACTATTTATTCCAACTCCAGATACTTTTTCTGCATCTTTTAAGGCTTTTTTTATACTCTTAACTACAGAATTTGGATTAATAATTGTTCCTTTTTCAATTCCTTCTGTTTCAGAAATTCCAAGTCCTACAATATTTAATTCTCCAACTTCATCAAAATCTCCTACCAAAGCTGTAGTTTTGCTTGTACCTACATCTATAGATACAAGTATACTATTTTTTTTCATGGCTTATCTCCTTGCTATAACCATAGAGTCAAAACTGAAATCTAAATATTTAAATTCAGCTAAATTTACATTTTTTATAAATTTTTTAAATTTTTCCATCTGAGAATCAATATTATTCATATTAAATATAATTATTTTATCATCTATTGTTTTAAAAGTTATAATTTTACCTTTATAAATAATCTTTTTTAATTTTAAATAATCTTTTAATTTATTATTTAAGTCTAAAATTGCTTGAACTTTATCTTTATTTAAGAGTATATCTTTATCATAGATATATATAAGTGGTAAATTCTTTGTATTATATTTATTGTGTAGTTTTACTCCATCTTTATCAATTATATATTTTTGTTTATTATGATAAACTACTGCAAAAGGTTCTCTCTCCCATATATAAAGATAAACTTCGCCAAAAAAATATCTCTTTATATCTATTTTTTTTATATCTGGATATTTTTTTAAAATCTTATTTTTTACTTCTTCAGAATTTAAGAAAAACCAGTTTTGATTTGAAAAAAACTCTTTTATATCTTCCTTTTTTAAATTTTTATAACCTTTAACTTTAACAACTTTAATTCCTACTAAATCTTTAAATATTGGTATTGTCGGTAAAAAATATCCAAATGCGGAACTTGTAATAATCCAAGAGATAAGAATTAAAAGTTTAGTCTTTTTTTTCATTTAAAGCCCCCTCTATAATCTTTTCTACAAGATTATCAAATGAAATACCTACATAAGCTGCTGCTTTTGGTAATAGACTATGATCTGTCATTCCCGGAATAGTATTTATTTCAAGTACGAAAGGATTATTATCTTTTGATAGAATTATATCTACTCTAATTGCACCTTTACAATTTAGATAGTTATAACATTTTAAAGATATATCATTTATTTTTTCTTCTAAATTCTTAGTTAAAGGAGCAGGACATAAATATTGAGTCTCATTTGAGATATATTTATTTTCAAAATCATAAAATCCTGACTGGGTTTTTATTTCAATAATAGGTAAAACCTTTCCATTTAATATACTAACTGTTAATTCTCTACCTTCTATGTATTCTTCAATTAGATAATCATCTAAATTTTCTATTTTGTTTAAAACTTCTTTTAACTGATTTTTATCTTTTACTATATAAACACCAATAGATGAACCTTCTTCTTTTGGTTTAAAAACTGCAGGAAGTTTTAAGTTTTCTAAGTTATAATCTTTTGGAACAGGAATATTATAGGTTGATAATATTTTCTTTGTTAATTTTTTATCCATACATATAGCACTTGTTTTAAAATCACAACCAGTATATTTTATGTTTAAAAACTCAAGTAATGCTTGAATTTGACCATCTTCTCCACCTTTTCCATGTAAAGCTATAAATGCTAAATCTGGTTTGTATGAAACTATTTCTTTTATGAAATTTTCTCTATTTATAGGATCAAAAACTTTAAAGATATAATCTAGCCTTTTTAATGCATTCTCAACTGCTTTTCCAGTTTTTATAGATATTTCTCTTTCTTTTGAAAATCCTCCATATAATAAAGCTATTTTTATATTTTTTTTACTCAATTATTCTTATTTCCCTTTCTAATTTGATATTAAATTGACTTTCAACCTTTTTTTCGGCTAATTCAAGTAAATTCATTAAATCTTTAAAGTTTGCATTACCATAATTAACCAAAAAATTTGCATGTTTTTCTGAGAAAGCTATATCATTTATTCTTTTTCCTCTAAATCCTGCTTTTTCAAGTAGTAGTCCTGCAAAACTACCTTCTGGATTTTTATAAGTTGAACCAATAGTTGGAAGATTTAAAGGTTGTTTTTTATTTCTTTCTAAAAGATGTTTTTTTATAATTTCAGAAATATTTTTATTACTTTTTTTTAAAACGATAATTACCTCATAAACAAAACCTTCTTTTTGAAACTGGGTTTTTCTATAGCTATAATCTATTTCCTCTTTTTTAGATATATGTAAATTTCCATTATTATCAATCCATTTTATTTCTTGTAAAATATCAAAAATCTCACTTCCAAAAGCTCCTGCATTCATAGCAGTAGCACCACCAATTGATGCAGGTATTCCTGATAAATTTTCAAATCCTTCAAGATTAAATTTTTTCACAATAGATACTATTTCTTTAAAACTTACTCCTGCTTGTGCTTTTATGAAAAAAGTATCTTTTCTTTGTTTTATTTCTAACTTTTTTAACCTTTTTGTAGAAACAAAAATATAATCTAAAATTCCATCTTTAAAAACTATATTACTACCAATACCTACGGGTATTAATCTTTTATTTTCATCTTGGGATTTTTTTATTAAAAACTGAATATCTTCAATATTTTCAGGAAAATAAATAATCTTTGCTTTACCACCTATTTTTATTGTTGAAAAGTTTGAAAGATTTATATCTTCTAATATTTTCATAATACTTTTTCTATCTCTTTGTAAATTCTTTCTTCTGCATTTAGTATAGAAAACTGTTTTATTTTATCCTCAAAATTTGTTATATCAAGCTTTAAAATATTATCAAAAATTTCAAAAAATTTATTTAGCTGGTTTTCTCTTAAAACCTTTGATAATCCTTTCTCCTCAAGCCATTTTACATTATAAAACTGATGATCTGATGCAGCATAAGGATAAGGAATATAAATAGAATATTTTCCAAAAGCTATTAACTCATTTACAGTACCAGAGCCTGATCTACTTATTACAATATCTGATACTTTGTATAAAAGCCCCATATCTTCATAATATGGAAATTTTATTAAATTTGGTAATTCTTCATTATAATCTGATTTTCCAAATATATTTATTACTAATAAATTTGAATAATTTTTAGCAATATTTACAGCAAGCTCATTTAATCTCTTTGCTCCTTGACTTCCACCAAAAATAAGAACAATTTTTCTATTATCTAAACTTAAAATCTTTCTTGCCTCTTCTTTTTTAAGATTTAATCTATCTTTTACAGACTTTCTTATCGGTAAGCCAGTTTTCACTGTCTTATTTTTAGGAAAATATTTAAAAGAGTAATCAAATGTTATAAAAATTTTTTTTGCTATTTTTGAAAGTAATAAATTTGTATAAGAAGGAATAGAGTTTTGTTCATGTATAAATAAAGGTGTATTTGTTAATTTTGAAGCAATTCCAAGAGGAACTGAAGTATATCCACCAAAACATATTGCAAAATCAGGTTTTTCTTTTTTTATTATTTTTTTAATCTCAAAAGCAGTTTTTAAAAGCTTAAAAGATGATTTTATTTTGCCAGTTTTCCCTCTAATTCCTTTTATATCATATAAAAATTTTTTACCTACAAAATCTTTATCTTTTTCTATCCCATATTTGGTACCAAAATAAAAAATCTCATATCCTTTTTCTGCTAAATATTTTGAAGTTGCCAAAGCAGGATAAAAATGACCTCCAGTACCACCACCAGCTATAAAAACTTTTTTACTCATTATTCACCATAAAATATGGATTTTATAGGTTCTTTAGAGATTTTAAGTAATATTCCTGCTGATATACATTCTATTAAAAATGAAGAACCTCCATAACTTACAAAAGGAAGTGTAAAACCAGTTGGTGGAAATAAGCCAACATTAACAAGAATATGAATTGCTGCTTGTACAACTATCATATATGTAATTCCAACTCCTAAAACCTGTGTAAAAGTATCTCTTCTATTTAAGGATATATAGATTCCTCTAAAAAGCAGAAGTATAAATAAAGATATAACAAATAAACATCCTATAAATCCTGTTTCTTCTCCTATTAATGCAAAAATAAAATCTGTATGTATTTCTGGTAAATATAAAAGTTTTTGAGTTCCTGCTCCTATTCCATCTCCTATAATACCACCTTTAGCAAAAGCAAGAAGAGACTGGAAAACTTGATGAGAGTTTTCACTGCCTCCCATAGGATTTAAAAAAGCATTAATTCTTTTCATTGCATATTCGGAATTTTTTATATAAAAAACAAGAATAATTATAGGTATAGAAGATATAGCTAGTATCTTTTTTAAAGAAAAATAAGAGCTACCTATTATTAGCAAAGCTATTAATATGATAAAACCTGCAGCACCCTTATGAGGTTCTATTAAAATCAAAAAGGATATTAAAAAAGGAACCAAGAAAGCAGTTAATAACTTAGACCAATTATTTAAACCTTCATTTTTTTTTCTATCTATAAATGTAGCTAAAAATAAAATAGTAGTTAGTTTAGCAAGTTCAGAAGGTTGAAAATTCATAAATCCTAAGTTTATCCACCTTTTAACTCCTGATGTTGGAATTAATAAAACAAGTATTAGTAGCAAAATTGTCAAAACTGTTAAAGGGTATGCTATTTTTTTCCAAAATGATATAGGCAGTAAATAAGTAAGAATGATAATTAAAAATCCAAGAGAAGTTATTAATATTTCTTTTTTTATAATAATTGAAGAGTTCGAAGAATAAAGTTGGTATGTAGATAAAGCACTATAAACAAAAACAATACCTATTATTATTAAAATAAGGAAGATAATAAATAAAAGCTTGTCAAAATAAATATTTCTTATCATATTTTATAAATTCTAAAATGTTAATCATTTCTTTTATTTCGGCAGTTTTTCTAAAAAACAAAATTCATTTTTTGGCATAAAATTAATTTAAAGGAAATATTGTATAATATAAGAAGTTTTCCTGAAAGTATTATTTACAAAGGGAGTTAAATTATGACAAAAAAAATTAATTTTACAGATGTTACATTAAGAGATGGACAACAAAGTTTACTTGCTACAAGAGTTAGGACAGAGGATTTACTTCCAGCAGCAGAAAAATTAGATAAAGCAGGATTTTGGTCTCTTGAAGTATGGGGTGGTGCTACTTTTGATGTATGTCTTAGATATTTAAAAGAAGATCCATGGGAAAGATTAAGAAAAATAAAAGAAGTAGCTCCTAATACACCTTTAGAAATGCTTCTTAGAGGCCAAAATCTTGTAGGTTATAGACATTATCCAGACGATGTTGTTGAAGAATTTGTAAAAAAAGCAGCAGATAATGGAATTGATGTTTTTAGAATATTTGATGCATTAAATGATGTTAGGAATATGGAAGTTGCCATATCTGTTGCAAAAGAAAAAGGGAAAACAGTAAAAGGAGTACTATCTTATACAATTAGTCCTGTTCATACTATTGAATATTATGTAAATGTTGCAAAACAGCTTAAAGATTTAGGTGTAGATATAATATCTATAAAAGATCAGGCAGGAATACTTTCTCCAAAAGTTGCTTATGAGCTTGTTAAGACTTTAAAAGATGAGATTAAACTACCAGTACATTTACATGCACAAACAACTGCAGCAATGGCAGAAATGTCTTGTTTGAAAGCTGTTGAAGCAGGGGTAGATATTATAGATACAGATGTTTCTACTTGGTCTTGGCTAACTGCTCATCCAGCTGCAGAAACAATGGCATATGTTTTAAAAGAGTTTGGATATCAAGTTGATATAGATTTAAATATAATTGAAGAAGTTGCAGAATATCTAAAAGAAGTTAGAAAAAAATATAAAAAATATGATACAGCTGAAAAATGGCCAGATTCAGAAGTTCTTATACATCAAATTCCTGGTGGAATGATGTCAAACTTTATTGCTCAACTTAAAGAAAATGATGCCCTTGATAAATTAGATGAAGTTAAAAAAGAAGTTGCAAGAGTTAGAGAAGACTTAGGATATCCTCCACTTGTTACTCCAACTTCACAAATAGTAGGAACTCAGGCACTTTTAAATGTATTACAAGGAGGAAGATATAAAGTAGTAACAAAAGAAGTAAAAGACTATGTAAAAGGTTTATATGGTAGACCACCAGCTCCAATTAAACCAGAGATAATTGGAAAAATAATAGGTGATGAAGAAATTATACAGGTAAGACCTGCAGATTTATTAGAACCAGAATTAGATAAATGTACAAAAGAAGCTTACGAAGCAGGAGCTAAATCTCCTGAAGATGTATTATCTTATTGCTTATTCCCATCAGTTGCAAAAGAGTTTTTTGAATGGAGAGAAGCTTATGAAAGAGGAGAAGCATTACCTCCTCAAATTGAGGAACTTTCAGAAAAACAAGAATGTGATACAGCTCCAATAGAGTTTAATGTTACTCTCCATGGAGAGCAATATCATATTCAGATAGCAGGTGTAGGTAATCCTATAGAAGAAGGTAAACCTTACTTTATTAGAATAGATGGAAGATTAGAAGAAGTACTTGTTAAACCTATCAGAGAAATAAAAGTAGGAGAAACATTTGAAGGGTTGCCTGAAACATCAACTATAACAGGAAGACCAAAAGCAGTTGATGTTGGAGATGTATCTTCTCCAATGCCAGGAACAGTAGTTTCCCTTAAAGTAGGAATTGGAGATATGGTTAAAAAAGGAGATGTCTTATTGGTAGTAGAAGCTATGAAAATGGAAAATGAAATACATGCTCCTATAGATGGTGAAGTTGTTGAAGTTTATGTAAAAGAAGGAGATAAAGTAAATCCTGATGAATGTTTAATAAAAATAATGCCTCAATAGTTTGAGATAGCTATTGAGGTTTCCCTCCCTCTTTATAAAATATTATTTCTTCCGATAATGAAAATATCTTTATCTCTCAAAGAAGGTAAATATGGATACTAAACTTTTTAAAAAAAATTTAAAATTTTTCAAAAAAGAAAAACCAAGTATATATAAACTAATTAAAGATATAAATCCATCTTTTTTAAAAATAAATAAAACAAAAGAAAATATTGTAAATATAGAATCACAAAACTATAAGTATTCTGAAAGTATTAGTCAGTTGAAAAATAAATTGGCAAAAAATTTAGAACTAATAACAATACCTTCATTTGCTGCTGAAAAGGCTAAAGATTTAAAAAGAGATTGGATTCATGATTCTATTATTGAAACATGGGATAAAGTTTTATCTAATATATTTTCAAGGGAAAATTTAATAGAAAAAATTAAAAATTATAAAAAAATACCTTTAGTTTTTTTAAATGGGTTAGGTACTGGAAATGTTATAAATATATTAAAAGAGGATATATCTTTTAAATATCTTTTAGTTTTTGAACCTAATATTTATAACTTTTTTGTAAGCTTATATTTTGTTGATTGGCAAAATCTATATCAAGAAAAAGAGATATTTTTAATAATAGGAGATAATAAAGATAAAATAAAACAAGGATTAATTACCTCTTTTAATGAGTTTAGTCCTGTTAATGCAATAACCTTTTTAAAAATTTCAATAAATAATGAGAATAAAGAAAAAAAAGAAGAATTTGAAAAACTTTTAGAAGAATCAGTAACCCTTGCTTTAAAAGGATGGGGCTATTATGATGATGAAAAAGAAGCTTTAGTTCATGTATATGAAAATCTTAAGCATAAAATTCCATATATATATAAACCATTACCTTTACAAAAAGGAACTAATTTAATAATAGTAGGTTCTGGACCTTCCTTAGATGAAACTATTGATTTTATAAAAGAAAATAAAGATAATGCTATTGTTTTTTCATGTGGAACAGCTATTCATAAACTTTATAAAGAAGGGATAGTCCCTGATTTTCAAATAGAACTTGAAAGACCTAAATTTAGGGTTTCATTATTTTCAGATTTGCCAGAAGATTATAGGAAAAAAATAACTTTACTTGCTGCTGATGTTGTACCATACGAATTAGTATTATTATATAAAGATGCTTACTTATTTCCAAGAACAGATGCAATTACTCAGTTTTTATTAAACCCTTTATGTCATCCTATAAATATTTCTCCTACAGTTGTTAATACTGCATTAAGTCTTGGTTTATTCTTAGGTTTTGAGAATTTTTATTTTGTAGGCGTTGATATGGGATATTTATCTTTAGAAAAAAAACATGCCACAGGAACAATATATGGAAAAAAAATAGAAGAAAGGAAATTTGATCATTATAAACAAGTTGAAGGAAACATTCAGGACAAAGTTTATATAGATGACATTTTAATATGGGCAAAGAATAATTTAGAAACTGTAATAAAAAGTTTTAATAAAGAAAGAAAATTTATTAATATATCAAGAGGAGCAAAAATAGAAGGTACTGATTTTATTTATGAATTTAAAAATATAAAACTTCAAAATATAAATAAAGATGAAGTTATTAAAACTATTTTAAATACAACATCAAATGAATATGATAAATTTTTTAAAATTAAAAAAGAAGACTTTATAAAAAATTTAGAAAACTTTATAAATGATTTTGAAGAAAAACTAAAAGCCATCTTGTTTTCAAAAAACATAGAAATAGCTTTAGAAAATTATTATGAAATTTTTAATAATTTAAAAAAATTACAAGAAAAAGATATGGTAACTTATACTTTAATATCAGGTACAATAAAACATTTATTAGTAAAACTTATTTATATTTTATATTTCTTAGAAAATATTAAGACTCAAGATAAGAAACTACTTATTGACTCTATAAAAACAATTAAAACAGATATTCCTTCATTAAAACCTTATTTTGAATTTTATAAAAATTTAACCTAAAAAAATTTTTATCACCTCCGATAATAAACCTCAAATTTAAATTTAGGAGGTAATAAAAATGGGTGCTTTAAGAATTAATTACAACTACCAATCAGATTTCACCCTAAACAATTTAAGAAAAACAGAATACAACTTAAACAAGTCACTTGAAAGACTTGCTAGTGGTTACAGAATTAACAGAGCAGCAGATGATGCTGCAGGACTTTATATTGCAGATCAGTTGAAAACTTATGCAGTTTCTTTAAACCAAGGAACAAGAAATGCACAAGATGGGGTATCAATAGCCCAAATAGCTCAAGGTTCATTAACAGAAGTTTACAATATTTTAAATGATATTAAATCTAAAACTATTCAAGCGTCTAATACTTTAGATTCAAATGCAAGAGCACAACTACAACAGGATATAAATCATTTAGTAGATGCTATTGACAAAATATTCTCAGATACAGAATTTAATGGTTTAAAAATTTTCGGAAGTGGTGTAGTTAATGCTGCTAATGGATCGGTTAGTGGTGTAGGAAAAGCTTCCTTTGTAATACATTATGGAGGAAGAACAAATCAAGAATTAACATTAGCTATAGGATTTGCAGGTGCTGCTGCAGGTTCAACAGGTACAGCTGCTTCAGCTGTTGCTATTGGTACAGGTACAGGTTATGTTATAGATGTTACTGCCCAATCAAAAGCAAATGCTTCTGTTCAGACAGTTGATAATTTAATAAAAGCATTAGACAACTTAAATGCACAAGTAGGTTCATACCAAATAGAACTTGAAAAGATAATATCAAATAATCAAACACAAAGAATTAACACTCAAGAAGCAGAATCAAGAATTAGAAATGTTGATATGGCAGAAGAAATGTCTAACTTTACTAAATATCAAATACTTATGCAATCTGGTACTGCTATGCTTGCTCAATCAAACCAAGTTCCTCAAATGGTTTTACAACTTCTTAGATAATTTTAAAGGGAGGTTTTATCTCCTCCCTTTTATAGATTAGGGTTGTCTCTAATCTATAAAAGGGTTATATTTAGTGTTAAACTAATTTTGAGGCAATTGCTATGGATATAAAAGCAGTACAAAATCAAGCTTTAAGTAGTATGAATTCTCAAAATATAGAAATTCAAAAAGCATCAGAAAAGCAAATATTAGAACAAACCAAAGAAAATCAGTTAGATGAAAAAACAAAAAAAGCTGATGTTCATTCTCCTGAAGATATAGTTAATGCTGCTAATAAAATAAATGAAAAGTTAAAAATGTTAGATTCTCAGTTAAAAATCGAGTTTGATAAAGATACAGGTATAAAAGTTGTAAAAATTGTTGATAAAGAAACAGATCAAGTTATAAGACAAATTCCTCCAGAAGTTGTTTTAAAAATTGCCAAATATTTAGATGAACTAACAGGACTTTTATTTAATGAAAAGGCTTAATTAAATTGTTTTCTTACAATAAGGAGTAATAATAATGGCTGGAGAAATATATTTAAGTGGTTTAGGAAATGATAATTTTGATTACCAATCAATACTTCAAAAGTATCAAGAGTTAATGTCTATTTCTATTCAAAAACTTCAGTATGATCAACAATCTTTATCTCAGAAAAAAAGTGCTGTTTCAGAAATAGCAGATCAGTTAAAAGCATTTTCTGATCCAGTATCTGCTTTAAAAAGTAGTTTAACATATCAAACTAAGGTGGCAGATTTATCAAATCCTAATATTGCTGATGTTTCTGTAACAACTGATGCAGTAAATGCCTCATATACATTAACTGTTTCGCAACTTGCAAAAGCAAGTAGCTATAAAGTTGGAACAGTAAGTACTATTTCTGATTTTAATGCAACCCTTTCAGGATCAGGTACATTAACAATAAACTATCTTAAAGATGGAACAGCTACCTCTTATAGTGTAGATTATACAGGTAAATCTCTTAAAGATATTATGGACGATATAAATAATAATTCTGGAGATCTCCAAGCTTCTATAATAAATTTAGGAACATCTTCATCGCCAGATTATCAACTTATTATAACCTCAAAAAATACAGGTACTGCTAATGCAATAACTGGCATTGATGATTCAGCAAATCCTGGCGACGATTCTGCAGGTATTTTTAGCGAAAATAGTACAAAAACCTATGAGACTGTAGCTGCTCAAGATGCACAGATAAATATAAATGGTATAGATTTTACAAGTTCAACTAATACATTTGAAAATATTATTACAGGAGTAAGTATAACAGTTAATCAAATAGGGACAACAGACATTAATATAAGTAATGATTATCAATCAATACAAGATAATATACAAAAGATTGTAGATACATATAATTCTCTTTTAGATTTAGTTCAAAATTTAACTGGAAAAGATCAACCTCTTTCTGGAGAAAGTACATTTTTAAGAATGGTTTCAGGTATAGCAAATACTATATTAGATAATCTTGGTCAATATGGATTTATAGAATCTGGAGCTACTGGGGAACATGGGAAATTATCCTTGGATACTACTAAATTCCAAGAATTTATGAATAGACCTGATGCACAAACTATATTACAGGATTTTGCAACCCAATTAGATACTTATGTAAATAATTATATAGACACAACTGATAATATAAGTCAGGGATATGATAAGCAGATAAATTATATAAATGATAGAATAGAATTTACTCAAGAAAGAATAAATAAACAGATTGAAATAATGAGACAACAATTTATAAAACTTGAAGTATATATGTCGCAGATGCAAGAAATACAAGCTAGGTTAGCAGGATTTACACAAAATTCAGGAACATCTAATTCATCAGGATAGGAGATAGAATATGACTAATCCTTATGAGCAATACAACAAATATGATATAGAAACTTTATCTTCAGAAGATGCTTTAGTAAAAGCATACGAAGAACTTTTAAGTGCGTTAAATGTAGTAAAATTAGCAATACAAGAAAATGATATAAAACAAAAAGCTACTATGATAAGTAAAATAAATAAAGCATTATCTTTATTTCAAGCTTCTTTAGATTTTGAAAAAGGTGGAGAAATTGCAAAAAATCTTAATCAGATTTACGATTTTTGTCTGCAAGAGCTTTTAAAAGCAAATTTAAATAATAGCACTGAAAATATAGATAATATTATTAGAGTATTAACACCTATTTATGAAGGATTTAAAGAGGCTAAAGAAAAAATAAAATGAATGAAGAAGAACTAAAGTCTATAATAGATAAACATTTAAAAAAGCTGAATGAAGTTATAGAAAAAAAAGAAATTGATACTAAAACCTTAGATGAATTAATAAAAGATTCAAATTATATTTTGGAAAATTATTCAAGTTTAAAGCTTTCAAAATCCAAAGATTTGTTATCTAAGATCCAGGAAATTTTAGAAAAAATAAAAAACCTAAAAGAAAATTTATTAAATAATATAGAAGATTTAAAATCCAAAGGAAAAGCAGAAATATCTTATTTAAAAAATCAAAAAATGTAATTTACCATCCTCTAAATACTGCATGGCAACCATTACATCTATCTAACATTTGAGCAAAATACTCAGAAGCTTTAGCTTTGTTTCCGTTTTTAATGTATTTTTCTATTTTTGATGCTTCTTCTCTTACAAATTTATCAAATTCTGCTGTATATTTTTTAAAACCTTCTGTTCTTCTTTCAGGTTTTGCATATTCTAAAACTTGCTGTGTAATATCTGGATGATTTTTTATATATTCTGCTCCTTCTAAGATAAGATTTGGTTGATTTCTTAAAAAGCCTTTTAATATCTTAATTGTACTTTCTTCCATTTTAAGCATTACATCTTTTAAATTTGCTTTCTTTTCTCCTGCAAAAGATACAAAACTTAAAGCTAAAACTAAAGCTAGGATCTTTTTCATTAAATACCCTCCTTTATTCTATATTCTGCAAAAGCTTTTCTTGCTTTAAATCTATTATAAGCATCTAAATAAGCTTTTACACTTGCTTCTATAATATCAGTAGAAGTTCCTTTCCCTGATACTTCCTCTCCATCAAAATCAATAACAACTCTAACTTCTCCCATAGCATCTTTTCCTTGACTTAAAGATCTTATAGAGTAATCTTTTAATCTACTTTTTACCCCTAATGCTTTTTCTAAAGCTTTTAAAGCGCTATCTACTGGCCCATCACCGCATGAAGTTGAAATTACTTCTTCCCCTTCGATATTTAGTTTTACTGTTGCTGTTGGTATAGCTTTATCTCCACTTACTATCTGAAACTGCTTTAATTTTATTTCTTCATAAGATTTAAATAACTCATCAAATATTAAAGCTTCAATATCTTCATCAAAAACTTCTTTTTTCTTATCTGCAAGCTCTTTAAATTTTACAAATAGTCTTTCTATCTCTGTATCAGTTAGATTTTTATATCCAAGTTCTTCAAGTCTTGTTTTAAAAGCATGTTTTCCTGAATGTTTACCAAGCACAATTTTTGAAGATGGTACTCCTACATCTTCAGCTTTCATAATCTCATAAGTTTCTCTTTTAGCAAGTAAACCATGTTGATGTATTCCTGCTTCGTGGGCAAATGCATTATCTCCAACTATTGCTTTATTAGGTTGCACAAAACTACCTGTTAATCTACAAAGCAATCTACTTGTTTTGTAAATTTCTTTTGTATTTATATCTGTATAAACATCTTTGAAATAATCTTTTCTAACTTTTATAGCCATTACAACTTCTTCTAAAGCTGCATTTCCTGCCCTTTCACCAATTCCATTAATTGTTGCATGTACTTGACCTGCTCCATTTTTTACAGCAGCTAAGGAGTTCGCTACTGCAAGGCCTAAATCATTATGACAATGAACACTTATTACTGCTTTGTCTATATTAGGAACATTATTTATAATATCTGCTATTAATTGTCCCATTTCTTCAGGTATAGAATATCCAACTGTATCTGGAATATTTACAGTTTTTGCTCCTGCATCTATTACTGCTTCTAAAACCTTATACAAAAACTCTCTTTCTGAACGAACTGCATCTTCAGCGGAAAATTCAACATCATCTGTAAAATTTCTTGCAAACTTAACTGCATCTACTGCTTTTTCTAAAACTTGTTCAGGAGTCATCCTTAATTTATATTCCATATGTATAGGTGATGTTGCTATAAATGTGTGTATTCTTTTCCTTTCTGTAGGAGCTAACGCTTCTCCTGCTTTTTCTATATCTGAATGTAAAGCTCTTGCTAAGGAACAAACTATAGAATCTTTTACTTCTTTTGCTACCTCATTCACTGCTTCAAAATCACCTTTTGATGCAGCTGCGAAACCTGCTTCTATTACATCAACTCCTAAATTTTCAAGTTGTTTTGCCATTCTAACTTTTTCTTCAACAGTCATAGAAAATCCGGGAGCTTGCTCTCCATCTCTTAAAGTTGTATCAAATATTATTAATTTTCTCATTATTTCCTCCAAAACTTATTAGTAATAATTACTAATAATTATAAGATAATTAATCTTTAATGCAATATATCTCTTTTAAATTTCTTCCTTCTTCTGCCCAATCAAGACCATAACCAACAACAAATTTATCTGGAATTATAAAGCCGCTATAATCAGCATCAAAATCTACTTCTCTTCTTTCTTTTTTATCTAAAAGTACACAAGTTTTTAAATTTTTTGGATTTCTTTTTTGTAAAGCCTCTACTAAAGCTTTTAAAGTTCTTCCTGTATCTATAATGTCATCTATAATCAATACATTTTTATCTTTTATATCTACTGATAAATCTTTTACAAATATTACTTCTCCTGAACTTTCCATACTTGTATGGTATGAAGCAACTTGCATAAAATCTATTTTAAGTTTTAAATTTATATTTCTAACTAAATCTGCAAAAAACATAAAAGAACCTTTTAAAATTCCAACTACATAAAGTTCTTCATTTTGAAAATCTTTACTTATTTTTTCTGCTAACTCTTTAACCTTTCTTTGAATTTCAGACTCAGATATTAAAAGCTCTAAATCTTTACCTTTTATTTGCAATATAAAACCTCACCTATTTTTTCATTATTATAACCTTTTTATTCTTTTTTAAAGAAATTATTTATTTTAGTTGCAAGGTCAATATCAGCTTGAGTAATACCTCCTTCACTATGGGTAGTTGTAGATATTGTTATTGTTTTTGTTGCAGTATGAAAAATTATATCTGGATGATGATTTGTCTCTTCTATAGATTTAGCAACATGCTTTAAAAACTGTGTAATTGTATTCCAATCTTCTATATAAAACCTTCCAGTAATGCATTTAAACTCTTTTTTCCAATTTTCTAAATTTTTTAAATAGTTATTTATTTCTTCTTCTGATAAAACTTTTTTGTTTTCCATAACTTTCTCCTTTAAATTTGATTTTACTGACTAAAATTATATTTAATGCAAATAAAGGAAAATTTTTATATAAAATCTCATCTTGACTAATATTTTATACTTTATAATATTTTATCATCTGGTAATGAGAATACTTTTAATATATAGGAGAAAAAATGAAAGTAAAGGTTGGACAAACTGTCCCATATTTTGAGTTTTTAGATGGTATTGAAGGAAAAAGCTCTTACGATTTAAGAAATAGATGGCATATAATAATATACAAATCATCAAAACTTGATTTATCAGACAAAGAAGAAGAGCTTGAAAAAGCAGGGATAAAACTAATAGATTATATTCAGATTTTAACAAAAGATTTATTAGATAAAATAGATATAAAAAATAAAGATGAATTTCTTATTTTAATTGATAGATATGGAGTAATAAATTATATGGCAGAAGGAGAAAATCTTCCAAATTTTGAAAATATAATGGAGACAATTCAGTTTATTGAAGATGAAGGATGTTGTAGCTTATAAAAAATTAATAGAAAAAATAGAAAATGCTCCTGAAAAGTCAGGAGTTTATATATTTAAAAATAAGAAAGAATATATATACATAGGAAAAGCAAAAAATCTAAAAAATAGATTAAAAAATCATCTTCAATCTATAAAAATAGATTATAAAGAACAAAAAATATTTGAGCAGTCTACAGATCTAGAGTGGTTAATAACATCTTCTGATTATGAAGCATTTGTTTTAGAAAATGAGTTAATAAAGCAGTATAAACCAAAATATAATGTAAGACTTAAATCAGGTTCTTCTTATCCTATGCTTGTAATTACAGATGAAGAGTATCCTACAGTTAAAATTAGTCGCAAATTTGGTGAGATAAAAGGAGAGTATTTTGGTCCATTTATTCCTGCAAGAACAGCAAGAGCTATGAAAGAGTTAATCCATAAAATTTTTAAACTTAGAACATGTGAAACTATGCCTAAGAAAGATATGATATGTTTTGATTATCATTTAGGTCTTTGTTCTGCACCATGTGGAAATAAAATATCAGAGAAAGAGTATAACCTTGATGTAAAATCAGCAAAAGCTTTTTTATCAGGAAATGTAAAAAAGATTATATATGAGCTTTATGATCGTATAAATGAATACACAGAAAAAATGCTTTTTGAAAAAGCAGCAGTTGTAAGAGATCAGATTACAGCTCTTGAGAATATAGTAAGAAAGCAACAGGTTGTTGGTATTCCTGAAGAAGAAGCGGATATTTTTTATTTTTTTAATAATGAGCTTTATATTGTAATTGTTAGAGGAAATAGAATCTTAGGAAAAGATAAATTAAAAATAGAAAATATAGAAAAATCAGATATTCCTATAGCAATAATAGATTATTACAAAAAAGGAAACTTTATCCCAAAAAAGATTGTAGTAAATATAAATTTTGAAGATTTAATTAATCTAAAACAATGGATAAAACAAGTTAAAAATAAAGAAGTAATTATAGATACAGATATAATTTCTGAAATTAAAGAGTTTATAAAAAGAAATATAGAAAATCAGTCCCTAAATTTAGATATTTTAGAAAAAGAGTTTAAAAAAGTATTTGGTTTTAATCTTCCAAAAAGAATAGATGGATTTGACATATCTACTTTGCAAGGAAATTTTAACGTTGGTTCTTGTGTTATTTGGGAAAAAGGAAAAATGAATAAAAGAAAGTATAGAAGATATAAAATAAAAACAGTGAAAGGTGTTGATGATTATTCCTCTATGAGAGAAATGCTTTATAGAAGATTAAGAAAATACAAAGAAGAAGAAAATCCTCCAGAACTTCTATTAATAGATGGAGGAAAAGGCCATTTAAAACAAGGATTAATAGTAAAAGATGCTCTTGGAATAAAAGATTTAAGAATCTTTTCAATAGCAAAGAAAGAGGAAATTATATATACAGATGATAACAAACAAGTTCATCTTTATGAATATCCTCTACTTTTAAGACTTTTTACAACTATAAGAGATGAAGCACATAGATTTGCTATAAGCTATAATAGGAAACTAAGAGAAAAAGAAGGTTTAAAATCTGTACTTGATAATGTAGAAGGAATAGGTAAAAAAAGAAAAGAGATTTTATACAGAACTTACAAAACTATTGATAATATTGCTTTGGCATCTGAAAAAGAGCTTGTCCAACTTGGAATACCTTTAAGGGTTGCACAAAACTTAAAAAAGTATTTAAATAATAGTTAAATGTATTTTTCATAAGGAGGTTTGAAAAATGGGTGGTCCTTGGGAAGCTTTCATCATTATGACAATTTTTGCAATAGTAACTGCAGTTTTAGCATTTGTGGCAGGAGCTTTAAAAAAAGGAGAAGAGTAATTTTTAAGTGAATCAGAGTAGTAATATAAGTAATATATTTTTCTTTTTATCCCTTGCCTTTTTTATAGGCTTGGGTTATTTTTTATTTTTACCTTTTGTTAAGATTTTTTTGCTTTCAGCTTTTATTGTTATAATTTTATATCCTCTTTATAAAAGATTAAATTCTTATATAAAATCAGATATTTTATCTTCTCTTATATTATCAGCTTTAGTATTACTTTTTATAATTATTCCTTCTATTTTGATAATTACTGTTTTTATTAATGAATTTATGGCTCTTTATCCAGAGATTTTAAAAAAGATATCAAAAGCACAAAGCATAGAAAAGATATTTTTGAGTCTTCCTTTTGTTTCTGATATTCAAAAATATATAACAGTTAATTTTAATACACAGATAGATATACGGTCTTTGCTTAAGAATATTCTTTCCTTTGTATCTGAGTTTCTTATGGCAGAAAGTAAGGCTATATTTTTAAATATAGCTTTTTTAATTTTTGGAATTGTTTTAATGCTTTTTACAATTTTTTTCTTATTTAAAGATGGAGAAAATTTTTATAAATGGATTTATAAACTTGTACCTTTACATGAAAAAGAAAAAAACTATATTGTAAATTCTTCTTATCAGGCTATACAAGGTATTGTGTTAGGTTCTTTTTTAACAGCTTTAGCACAAGGAATTTTATCTTTTATTGGTTATTTTTTTGCAGGAATATCTTTTAGTTTATTTTGGGCAATAATGACATTTTTTGCATCTTTCATTCCTATAGGTGGTGCTTCTCTTGTTTGGGTTCCTATAGCTATATATCTGCTTTTTTCTAAAGGAATAATAACAGCTGTTTTATTTTCATTATGGGGAACATTTGTTATAAGTACTGTAGATAATATTATTAAACCTATAGTAATTGGAGAAAAAGCAAATATTCATCCAGCTATTATGTTTTTTTCTATTCTTGGAGGTTTAAACTTATTTGGATTTATAGGAATATTTGTAGCTCCTATAATAGTGGTTATTCTTCATAACTTATTAAATATTTATATGGAAAGGTATTCAATACCAAACTAAAAATTAGGGAAACCAAAACCAAATCCAAAATCCTGCTTCTTCTTTATAATACCTTTTTGTTGTCCATAAAATTCTATTTGGGTAATATCTGTTTCCACCGGAATTTCTTTTGGACATATAAAAGTACAGAATTTACAATGGACACAGCTTGTAATATGATTTTTTTCTGCTAACACAATTCTTTCATCTCCAAGTGCATCATTTTTATCTTTCCAAAATCTAAAAACTTTTACAAAATTTATTGGTCCTCCAAACTCTTTATCTGATTCAAATGCAGGACAAGCACTATAGCATGCACCACATAAGATACAATCTGTTTCTTTTTCAAACCTTTTAAGATCTTCAGGATAAACAGGTTCAAAATTTTCTTTTGGAATAAACCAAGCTTTTATATCTTTAAGTTTATTAATAAATTCATTATGATCAACAACTAAATCCTTTATTACAGGCATATTTGAAAGAGGCTCTATTAGTATTTCTCCAAATTCTTTTTTTAAATCTTTTATTTTTGTTTTGCAAGCGAGCAGATGTTTTTCACCAACTTTAACAGCACATGTTCCACATATTGCTGCTCTACATTGAGCTCTAAATGATAAAGTTGGGTCTATATTTTCTTTTATATATATTAAAGCTTCTAAGATTGTAGTTCTTTCTGTTATATCTATATTATATTCTTCTATTTTTTCTTTATTACCATCAAATCTTTTTATTTTTAAGTTAGTATTCATTACCATTGACCTCTTGTAATTAATGATATATAAATAAGTTATCATAGTTTGGAGGTTTATAAATTGAGAAAGTTCATATATATATTATTTTTAATAATTACTGTTATTAATATTTCTATAGCAAAAGGATTAAAAGCTCCTGATTTTCAACTAAAATCTGAAGATGGTAAAGTTATTAACCTTCAAGATTTGAAAGGAAATGTAGTTGTTTTAATATTTTGGGCTACTACTTGTGGTGTTTGTCAAAAAGAACTTCCAGAAATATCCTTCTTACAAGAAGAGTATAAAGATAAACCTGTAAAGTTTTATGCTATTGTTATAGATACAAAAGACTTAAATGAAGTAAAGAAAATAAAAGATGAATGGGGTTTTGATATTCCTGTGCTAATTGGGAATCTTGAAGTTGTAAAAGATTACAGAATAATAGGTACTCCAATAATATATATTATAAGAAAAGATTTAACAATTGGTAAAATCTTTTTTGGAGAGACTTCTTTGAAAAGATTAAGAAAATATATAAATAAATTTTTAAAGTGAGGTAAATGGTATGTTTCAAGATATTACATTATGGACTGCCTTTATAGCAGGACTGCTTAGTTTTGTTTCTCCTTGTGTACTTCCTATTGTTCCTGCTTATCTTTCTTATATTACAGGGGTAAGTGCAAATATCTCTGAAGAACAGAAATTTAATTTTAAAGCTATAATACCTATCTTATTTTTTGTCCTTGGTTTTTCTACAGTATTTATCTTAATGGGTGCTTCTGCATCTTTTATTGGCCAGTTTTTTATTGAGTATAAAAAATATATAGCAGAGATTGGTGGTGCTTTAGTTGTATTTTTTGGTATCCATTTTACAGGTTTATTTTTAAAGCCTAATTTTGAAAAGATAGCTATTGCAGTTGGTCTTTTATTTGTAGCACTTTATACATTTGGTCTTATATCTCTAAATACATTCTTTATATTTGTTGGCATCTGGGCTATTGTTATGGCTCTTTATTATTTTAAAGTTCATGAATTTTTATATAGGCAGTTTAAAGTTGAAAAAAGTGGGAAAGCTTCTAGTATAAGCTCATTTATTGTAGGTTTAACTTTTGGAGCAGGATGGTCTCCATGTATTGGTCCTATACTTGGTTCTATATTAATGATAGCAATGAATGAAGGTACAGTTTCTAAAGGTATGCTTCTACTTACTTTTTATTCTGTAGGCCTTGGAATTCCATTTATACTTGCTGGTCTTTTATGGACAGGATTTTTGAAAATGGTTCAAAGATTTGGAAGATTTTTTGAGATTGTTGAAATTATTGGAGGAATTTTACTTATAGCTCTTGGAATTTTACTTGCTACTGGAAACATAGAAAAAATATCTACTGCTTTAACATAAAAGGGCTATCTGCCCTTTTTAAATAATTCATTAAGCCTATATAAATAAAAAAGTATTTTTTTCCATCTTGACCATTCTATAGCATTAATTCCAGAACCATAAACACCTGCTTTTAATATATCTTTTCCTACACCAGATTTTGCAGTTATAATTACATTATCAGTAATTTTTATATGATCTGCTACTCCTACTTGACCTGCAAGAATACAATTATTTCCTATCTTTGAACTTCCGGCTATTCCAACCTGAGAAACTAATATTGTATTTTCTCCTACTTGAACATTATGGGCTATCATTGTTAGATTATCTATTTTTGTTCCTTTTTTTATAATTGTTTCATCAAGCATTGCTCTATCTATAGTAACATTTGCTCCTATTTCAACATCATCTTCTATTACTACTTTTCCAATATGTTTTATTTTTTTATGCTTTCCGTCTTCCTGATAATATCCAAATCCATCTGAAGCTATAACTGAACCAGAATGTATTATTACTCTATTTCCAATAATTGTATCTTTATATATAGTTACTCTTGGATATATAATGCAGTCATTTCCTATTTTAGTATTTTTCCCTATGTATGTGAATGGATGAATAATTGTATTATTCCCTATTTCTACATTATCTTCTATTACAACATAATCACCTATGTAAACATTTTCTCCTAATTTTGCTTTCTTACTTATTTTTGCAGTTTTTGCTTTTCTCGGTTTTATCTCTTCTTCTGGATATAAAATATCTATTAACTTATAAAATGCTACTTGTGGATTTTCTACAACTATCTGTACTATATCTGCATCTTCTATAGGTTCTTTTACAAATATTGCAGTAGCTTTTGTTTTTTTTGCTAACGCCTTTAATTTTGGTTCTGAAATAAAAGATATATCTCCTTCCTTAGCTGATAATATACTTGAAACTCCTGTTATCTCTTTATCTTCTTTAAAGTTATAAAGTTTTCCATTAAAAATCTCAGCTATTTTTAATAATCTCATTTCTCTTCCTTATCAAGTAGTTTAATTATTTTATCTGTAATATCTATCTTCTTTGATGCATATAAAATAGCCCCATAAAGTCCATTTGTGAAAATAATATCTGTATTATTTTTATCTGTATATTCTTTAGCAGCAAGTTTTATTTTTTCTATTAACTGTTTTTCTGCATCTTGTTTCATTTTATTTAGTTTTGTTTGAGCTTCTATTGTTAGATTTCTTATCTGTCTTTCAAGCTCTCTTATTTTTGCCTGTTTTTCAGATTTTGCTTTATCACTTAAAAGTGGACTTTCAAGCTGTTTTTTTATTTCTTCAATCTGATTTTGCATATCTTTTATTTTTTGCTTATAAAAATTAAATTTATCTTCTATCTCTTTTCTTAAATTGTGTCCTGTTTTTGATTGGTTCATTACTTTAATAAGATCCACATAAGCTAATTTTTCCTGAGCATAGGAATATCCAGTAATAACTAAAAGTAATAAAAATAAGCTTAAAAATTTTTTCATATTAATCTCCTTTTTTCACATTTTTATTTAATAAATAATAAACAATACCTATTATAAGTAAAATTATTCCATAAGCTAAAAGCTTTTTTGTATCTTCTGGTGAAAGAGAGGCAATAAGTATTTTTCTTATTACTGCTGCAAGAGCAACACCTAAGAATGCAGTAAGAGCAAAACCTCCACCTTTTAAATGCTTTATCTCTTCTCCCATAAGTTCAACAACTGCCCATAAAATTAATAAACTACCAAGAGTTGCAATAATTCCCTCTTCAAAATGAACTTCACCAATTACAAATTTATAAACATCAAACCCTAATAATCCAATAACAAAAAAGGAAATAAATATTAAAGAAACAAGTAATGCTAAATCTAAAAAGTCTTTGAATCTTTTTGCTGCTTTTATTAATTTTTTTTCAAGTCTGGAAAATTCCATATATCTGGAAATTTCTTCTTCTATATACGATTTTGTAAAAACATCTAAATTTATATCTAAGATTTTTCCTACAGATTCAACATAAAGATTCCTTTCTCTTGAATAGCCAAATTCTTCATTTATTTTTCTTATAAAAAATCTTCTAGTAAAGTTAAAAGAAGCATTTATATAATGAGTTGGCACTCCTAAACTATCATGAACTTCCCCAACTTTATGTAACTTTTCAAAGTATCTCTCATCATAAACACCACTAAATAAATCAAGATACCATTCTTTTAATTTTTTCTTATGTCTGTTTATAATTTCTTCGTTTTTTAAGTATTGTTTTGCTTTTGGAAGTCTAAAAATAAAATCATAAAGCTCATTTATATATTCATCAAGATATTTTTCCATAACTGGTTTTAATTGTTTTAATCTTTCTTCATCCTTAGGTGTAAAATCAAAATCTTTTTTTATCTGGTCAAAGCTTTCCATGATTTAAAAATCCTCTAATGCAGGATTTACAGGAACCTCCCCATATTTTGCATTTTCTATTATAACATTTCTACCATTTTTCTTAATTCTTCCATCACAGAACCATTTTATAGCTTGCGGATATATTTTATGCTCATATTTTAAAATTCTTTCAGAAAGGGTTTCTTCTGTATCATCAGGTAAAACAGGAACTACTGCTTGAATTATTATTGCTCCATTATCAAGTTCTTTTTCAACAAAATGTACTGTACAACCTGTAAATCTTGCTCCATACTCAATTGCTTGTTTTTGGGCTTTCAATCCTTGAAATGCTGGGATTAATGATGGATGGATATTTAAAAGTTTACCTTCAAATGCTTCTACAAACTCATCTGATAAAATTCTCATATATCCAGCAAGTACTACTAAATCTGGGTTTTCTTTTCTTATTCTTTCCGCTATGTAAATATCATATCCTCTTCTTGATGCAAAAAAAGCAGGATCATAAAATTTTGCTTCTATTCCATTTTCTTTAGCTATTTTTAAAGCGCCTGCATCTTTTTTATTAGATATTACAAGAGATATATTTCCGTTAATCTTTCCGTCTTTTATTCCTTTTATGATAGCCCTTAAATTACTGCCTCTACCTGACGCAAGAACAACAATATTACAGCTCATTCTATCTCCTTATTAATCATTTAATGCCCAGTTAAAATAAAAGTAGTTTATATTTATGTCTTTTTTTTCTATTAAATAATCTCTTTTTTTCTCATCATTTATATATTTGGCTATAAACTTTATTTTATCATTATTTTTCCTAAATATATCTTTATGCCAGTCAAATAGTTTAGATATAAAAATGCTATTTTTTTCAGGAACTATTAATATTTCTGAACCTCTTATGAATCTTTTTGTTGCATTATCAATCTGTTTATCTAAATCTGTATAATTATAAAAACTTAAAGCAGGTGAACTTCTTGCTCCTTGAGTTATGGTAAATATTACTCTATTATCTTTTTCCTTGAGAATTAATGGATTTTTATCTATAAACTGTTTCTTTCCTGTAAATGGATTTTCAGAGTTTGATTTTAAAATTCCATAAAGAATATCATCTAAGGATAGGATATAATCTCCAATTTTATAATGTAGTCTTTCAAAAAATTTATCTATTTCCATAACTGATTCTTTAATATCTAAAGAGATAATAAAATCTATAACCATAAAGTTGTAAATATTTATCCAAAAAGCTTTTTTCTTATTTTCCGTATCTAAATAATTAAAATTAAATTTTTGAAAATTCTTAACTGTTTCTTTTAGTATTTTGTATTCTGGAGATATACTTATTTTTTTGTAATTAACAACAAAATCTTCAACATTGTTTTTTATAAGTTTTTCAAAAAATATATTAAATTTTTGTAAAGCTAATTTTGTATCTAAAAATTTATCTTTTTTAGAATTATTAAAAATTTTATTTTCAATATTTTTAGAAATAAATCTTTTGTTTTTTCTTTTTTCATACTCATAAACCATATCTATAAATAAAGCTGCTGTCCATGAAAAGTCCTTTGTTCCATAACCAATACCTGTTTCAGAATCATAATATTCATAAAATCCAAATCTAAGTGGAAGTTCTAAAATATCTTTTTCAACATGGTAAGCATACTCTTCAAAATCATAATTTTTTAATCCATGGTATAAAAGATAATTAATATTTATCCAAACAGGACCTCTCCAGTAATTTTTACTGTTAAAACCTTCCTTTGTTTTATCAAAATTAGGAACTGCAAAACATGTATTATCATAAAGTTTACAAAAATTATGAGAATTAAGATATTGATAAATAAGCTTTGCTTGATAATCAGATGCAGATTTTGAAAATAATGGCATAAATCCTGCAGCTGTTTCTACTTTTATTAATTTATTTTCTACTAAATCAAATGGAAAAAATATTTTTTTGTCTTTATCAAATAATAAATCTCTAATTGCCCTTGAAGTTTGAATATACCATTCTTGTTGCTGTCCATAATCTTCACCAATAATTTTAGCAAGTTCTATTAAAGCAAGATTTGATGCATTAAGTATTGAATTAAATAAAGGATCTATAACTAAAAATGGACATTCTTTATATATCTTTTCTTCATCATAATCTAATTTTTTAAATAAGTTTACAAGATATATATATCTTATATAATCTTCATCTTTTGGTCTTTGGGAAGAATCTATTATTTTATTATCTTTTCTTTCAAATTTAGGCACTTTTATTTTATTTATATCTATTCTTTCAAGAATAACATCCCACATTGGAGAGTTATCCATTCCTGATTCCCAAGGATGTCTTATATAAACAAGTCCATTGTCCATAGGATTTCTTTCAAGATAGAAATACTTATGCATTTTAATAAGTTTTGGATATATCCATTTTATAAACTCTTTAACTTTTTCTTTATCTTTTGCATTTTCATAAATTTTCAATACAGCAAATGCGTGGATAGGAGGCTGTGTTATTCCTGATGTTAATTTATTATCTGGAGATATTTCTAAATTTTCAGTTTGCCAAAAATCTGGTTCTGGAAAATATTTACCAAGATTTTTTTCATTAAAAATTATATGAGGAAGCATTCCATTTTTCCATTGACCTTCAAAAAGAGAAACTAACTCTTGAATAGCTCTATCTGTATCGTATCTTGAATATCCTATAGCAATAAAGGCACTATCCCAATTCCATTGGTGAGGATATAGATGTATAGAAGGGACTGTATAACTACCTGTCCAGTTTTTATCTAAAACTTTCTTTGCTTCTTCTAATAAATATTTATATATCATCTATATTATCTGGACAGATTTTTCTCCTTTTTTTAAGTATCCTATTATATATGCTTTTTCTCTATTTTCTTCAAGTATTTTAATTGCTTTATCTTTATCTTTTTCAGAAACAGCTATTATTAAACCAATTCCCATATTAAATGTTTTGTACATCTCTTCTTTTGGCACATTTCCTTCTTTTTCTATCCATTTAAATACTGGTAATATTTCCCAACTTCCTTCTTCTATAACAGCAGTAATATTATCATTTAAAACTCTTATTAAATTTCCACCTATTCCGCCACCTGTAATATGAGCAATAGCTTTTATATCTATTTCTTCAGCAAGCTTTAAAACAGATTTTACATATATTTTTGTTGGTGTTAAAAGTTCTTCTCCAAGGGTTTTCCCAAACTCTTTTATATAATCTGTATATTTATAACCTTTTAGTTCTATCAACTTTCTTACTAAAGAATATCCATTACTATGAATACCTGAAGATGCTAAACCTATTAATATATCTCCTTCTTCTGTCCTTGAACCATCAACCATTTTATCCTTTTCAACAACTCCAACAGAAAATCCTGCAAGATCATATTCTCCATCTTTATACATTCCAGGCATTTCTGCAGTTTCTCCACCTATTAATGCACATTCAGCTTGTTTGCATCCTTCTGCAATTCCTTTAACTATATCTACTGCTGTTTGAGGTTCAAGTTTTCCAGTAGCTATATAATCAAGAAAAAACAAAGGTTTTGAAGTTGTAGTTATTAAATCATTTACACACATTGCAACTAAATCTATTCCAACTGTATCATGTTTATCCATAATTTGGGCAATTTTTAGTTTTGTTCCTACTCCATCAGTGGAAGATGTAATTACGGGATTTTTATATTTTGCTACTTCTAATAGATATGCTCCTGCAAAACCACCAATTGGAGTAATTACATTTTTATTAAAAGTTTCTTTTACAAATCCTTTTATCTGCTGTACGAATTTATCAGCTTTTTCTATGTCAACACCTGCATCTTTATAAGTTATCATTTCTCACCTCTTTTTAAATATTGAAAAAATGAATTAATATCTGCATTATTACAAGAACATATAATCCAGCCACAATATCATCAGCCATTATACCAAGACCTGATGGAAGTTCTTCAAACTTTTTTATTGGAGGAGGTTTAAAAATATCATACAATCTAAATAAAACAAAAGCTATTGCAAGATATAAAGGATTAAAAGGTACTCCTATCATAGAAACCATATATCCTGCTATCTCATCTATAACAACATAATCTGGATCTTCTTTTTTTTCTCCGACTACAACTGTAGAAGCCCAAAGTCCTATAAAAAAAATAGACAATGTAATGAAAATATGAGGTAATATTCCTTTATTCCAGTATATAAACATAATAGGTATAGCTACAAGAGTTCCAATGGTACCAGGAGCAACTGGTATTTTCCCTACATAAAAACCTGTTGCTAAAAATTCGGCAATTTTTTCTTTTAAAGACATTAATTTCTCCTAAATAGATTTTTTAAAATTTTATTACATTTTATCTGTCTGTTTCACCTACAACAGGATCAAGGCTACCAAGTAAAACTACTGCATCTGCTATTGTTCTTCCTTTTATAAGTTCTGGAAATATTTGTAGGTTATAAAAAGCCCCTGACCTTATTCTAAGTCTATAAGGCTTTCCTTCTCCTTTACTTACTATATAAAATCCAAGTTCTCCTCTTGGATTTTCTCCTGATAAATATATCTCTCCTTCTGGAGCTTGTTCACCATATATTCTAAGATTAAAATCTTTAACCATAGATTCTATTGATACAAAAGTTTCCTCTAATGTTGGAAGTACATAAGGGTTATCAGTTGCTATATGTTTATCATCTTTTAGCTCTTTAAGTTTTTCAACACATTGCTTTACTATATTTAAACTTTGTCTCATTTCTTCCATTCTAACTAAATATCTATCATAAGAATCTCCAACTGTTCCAAGAGGTACCTCAAAATCTACTTCATCATATTTATCTGTAGGTTGTATCATTCTAATATCATAAGGTACTCCTGATGCTCTTGCTACTGAACCCGTTAATCCATACTGATAAACATCTTCTTCTGTAATAATCCCTACATTTATATTTCTTTTTTGCCATACTCTATTTTTAGTTAATATAGTTTCATATTCATTAAGTTTTTCAGGAAAATCTTTTACAAAATGCTCTATAACATCTAAAGCACCTTCAGGAAGGTCTAATCTAACTCCTCCAATTCTTATATAAGAAGAGTTTAATCTTATTCCTGCAATACCTTCAATAATATCCATTAATTTTTCTCTTTCTCTGAAGGTATATAAGAAAATTGTTAAGGCTCCAAGATCAAGTGCATAAGTACCAAGCCATAAAAGATGTGAGTTTATTCTTTGAAGTTCACACATCATAGTCCTTATCCATTTTGCTTTCTCTGTAGCCTCAACATCAAGTAGTTTTTCTACTGCATTTACATA
The DNA here is from genome assembly GCF_003688665.1 of Hydrogenothermus marinus. NCBI lineage: Bacteria > Pseudomonadati > Aquificota > Aquificia > Aquificales > Hydrogenothermaceae > Hydrogenothermus > Hydrogenothermus marinus. The sequence goes on along the minus strand of NZ_REFO01000013.1, from coordinate 66,214 downwards.
TGCTACATTACTACATATTGCAGATATATAATCCATTCTATCAGTGTATGGTATTATCTGAGTGTATGTAATATCTTCTGATAATTTTTCTATCCCTCTATGAAGTTGTCCAAGAATAATATCGCAATTTTTAACCTTTTCTCCTTCTAAATCAAATAAAAACCATATTGTCCCATGTGTTCCAGGATGTAATGGTCCCCAGTTTAAAACAATCTGAGCCTTTTTTTCTAATCTTGCTTTTTCTGTTTTTTCTAAATCTTCAAGAGTAGGTACTGCAGTATGATATTCTTCATAATCATGAGAAGGATATTCTTCTCCTCTTTCATTTAATGATGGTAGATATGTATCTTTTATACCTTCTTTTGGAAAATCCTTTCTAAGTGGAAAATATTTATAACCTTCCCACATAAACATTCTTACAAGGTTTTCATGTCCTTCAAAAGAAATACCAAACATATCATAAGCTTCTCTTTCTGCCCATTTTGCTCCTTTCCATAAATTAATTAAAGAAGGTAAAGTTTCATCTTCTGCCCAAGTTTTTATACATATCCTTTTTTTATGTAGTGGTGAATAAAGAAAATAAACCCCTTGAAATCTTGGTTTATGAAGTGGATAATCAACTATTGTAAAGTCTATAAACATCTTAAACTGAAGCTCTGAATTTTCTTTAAGTTCTTTTAAGAGAGGAATAAGCTGATTTTTTTCTATTTCTAAATAAAAAAGTTCCTTATTTTTTTTAAACACTAAATTAGGAAATTTTTCTTTTAAAAAAGATATTTTATCTTCTTCAATCCAGAGCAATTATATATACCCCTTAAAAAAGGATAGGCAGTGAAGCCTATTTTTTTATAGGAAAAGAAGGGGCTGCTTGTTTTATTGGAATTTCTTTAAATTCTTTACCTTCTTTTTTAGCTTTTATTTTCTTTTGAAGTTCAAGTATTCCCCAAAGTAATGCTTGAGGTGTTGGAGGACATCCTGGAACATATACATCAACTGGAATTATTCTATCAACTCCTTGAAGTGTAGAGTAAGTTGGGAAAGGTCCACCTGCAGAGGCACATCCTCCCATAGATATTACCCATTTTGGTTCAGGCATCTGATCATATATAAGCTTTAACATTGGAGCAACTTTATTTACAACTGTACCTGCAACAATTAAAACATCCGACTGTCTTGGAGAGCCTCTAAATATTATTCCAAGTCTATCTGTATCAAATCTTGATGCAGCAGTATGCATCATTTCTATAGCACAACAAGCAAGGCCTATAGATACTGGCCATAAAGAGTTTCTTCTACCCCAGCTTAAAACTTCTTCAGCTGTTGTTAATATTATCCCATTATTATTTATTATTGCCATTTTAACGCTCCTTTTTTCCAAGCATATATAAAACCAAATATTAATATAGTTAAGAATAAAAACATCTCTACAAAAATAAGTCCTGCATTAACACTTACAAATGATTTGTATATTACTGCCCAAGGAAATACAAAAGCCGCTTCAAGATCAAATAAAACAAGCAAAAGCCCTAAAAGATAGTATTTCTGATCTAAACTGGTTTGAGCTGTTTTATCATAAAGAGGTACTCCACACTCATAAGGATATTCTTTTAAGCTTGTTGGTGCTTTTGGAGCTATAAGTCTGTTTATAATAAGCATTGCAACCCCAACAATTGTAGCAGCTAAGAAAAATATAACCAAAGCAAAATATCCAGTCATAATTTATACCTCTAATCAAACGCTGTTTTATTTGGTAAATAAAAATACCTTAATCTTTTAAATATTTCAAGTGTTATAATTATACTTAAATCCAGTTTTCTATTTTTAATCCCTCTACCCTTTTAAATTCTTTCTCATTATTTGTAACTAATATGGCACCTATACTTTTTGCATGAGCTGCTATAAGCATATCATATGCTCCTATTATTTTTCCTTTTGCTTCTAATTTTGCTCTAATATCTCCATATGTTAAGGCTGCCTTTTCATCAAAAGGAAACTTTTTTAAGGGAAATAGAAATTTAGTTATAGCAATTTCAAGTTTTTTACTATTTTTCTTTTTAACTCCATAGAATAACTCAGCAACTGTTATAGAAGAAACTGCTATTGAATTATCTTTTTCTGAAATTTGTTTAAATTTATCAATTAAGGTAAGATTTTGTTCTCTAATTATATAAGATATTATATTTGTATCTAACATATATATCAAAATAAATCCCTTTCTTGGATTTTCGGTTGGTTTCTTTCAAACTCAAAGTTTTTCAATTCTTTAACAGCATCTTTCATAATATCCCATTTGTTTTTCTTTTTTGGAATTATAATTAAAGTATCTCCTATTTTTTCAATATATACTTCATCAGTATCTACACGATATTCTTTTGGAATTCGTATTGCTTGACTTCTTCCATTTTTAAATACTTTTGCAATCAATATAAACTCCGTTATTTACATTGATATATATCAAAAAGTATATATTGTTTATAAAATATTTCAAGACTTTTCTTTTATAACTTCAAAAACATCAACAGTTGGTCTTCCTGTAAACCATTCTTGAGGTGGAGGGTTTTTATGAGCTTCTGCAAAAGCAGGGCTTTCAGTATATTTTTTAAAACTTTCTAAATCTTTCCAATAAGTTTCAATTATGAATAAATTATTTTCAGGATTTGGTGGAATTAACATAGGTTTTAAAATATTCATTTTGATAAAACCTTCCTGCTTTGTTAATCCTTTTTCTCCAAATTGACTTTTTGCTCTTTCTTCAAAATCTTTAAAATACTCTTTTTTTATTGGAAATTTTGTCATCACTACAATCATTAAAATTTCCTCCTATTTGGATTTTTAGTTTCTTTATATAGAAACATTATAAGAGAGATTATAAAAGCAAGCACCATACTCCATATAAAAATCTGTTCAATAAGATCATGAGACATTTTAATTTCCTCCCTTTATTCCAGAAAGTCTTAAAAGAGCATCTATATCTGGTTTTCTACCTGCAAATTTTTCAAAAAGTTCCATTGCTGGCCTACTTCCACCTTTTGTCAAAATTTCTTCATAAAAGCTTTCTGCAACATCATCATTATAAATACCATTATCTACAAACATAAAATATGCATCTGCAGATAAAACTTCTGCCCATTTGTAGCTATAATATCCTGCTGCATATCCTCCGGCAAATATATGTCCAAAAGACCACTGGAATTTATTGTATTTAGGAGGTTTTATTACTGCTACTTCTTCTCTTACCTTGTTAAGTATTTCTTGAACATCTTTTGCAGTATATTTATCCATATGGATTAATATATCAAATAGTCCAAACTCAAGCTGTCTTACCATAGCAAGTGCTGATTGGAAATTTTTTGCTTTATTTAATTTTTCTATTAGCTCGTCAGGAAGAGGTTCTCCTGTTTTGTAATGTTTTGCAAAACTTTTTAATACTAAAGGCTCATATGCAAACTTTTCTAAAAACTGAGATGGAAACTCTACTGCATCCCATTCTACACCTGATATACCACTTACAAAAGGTTCCTTAACTTCACTTACAAGATGTTGAAGTGCATGTCCCATTTCATGAAATAATGTTTCAACATCATAAGGTCTTAATAGTGAAGGGGTTTTATCTGTTTTTGGTGCAAAATTTGCAACTATAAATGCTATCGGATAAAGTTTTTCTCCTTCTGAGGTTTCATGGTGTACTACCCATTCATCCATCCAAGCTCCATCTCTTTTTCCTTTTCTTGCTTCTAAATCAAGATAAAGCCTTCCAATTAGGTTTCCTTTTCTGTGTATATGATAAACGAGGACAGAAGGATGCCATACAGGTACATCTACTTTTTCAAACTCAAGTTTGAAAAGTTTATTTAAAAAGCTAAAGAGTCCATTAACTACATTTTCTTTTTCAAAATATGGTTTATAAAGCTCATCACTTATACCAAATTTTTCTTTTTTTAGTTTTTCTGAATAATATGCAAAATCATAGGCTTGAACATCATCATTTAATCCCAATTTTTTAGCAAACTGATTTAATTCTTCATACTCTTTTTCTGCTTGAGGTTTACTTTTTTTAGCAAGTTCTCTTAGGAATTCAATAACTTCTTCCGGAGATTGTGCCATTTTTTTCTTTAATGAAAGCTCTGCATAGTTCTTAAATCCAAGAAGTTTTGCTTTTTCATGTCTTAAAGCAAGTATTTCCTCTAAAACTTTGTCATTTTCTGGAGCCCTTGTAGTATATGCTTTGTAAAGTTCTTCTCTTTTTTGTCTATTTGAGCCATAAGTCATATATGCAATATAAGATGGCTGTTGAAGTGTAAATCTATAAACTGTTTTTCCATCTTTTTCTATTTTTGCTGATTCTAAATCTGATTTTGGAAGTTCTTTTATATCTTCAAAATCTTCTATAATCATTTCGTAAGAATTTGTAGCATTTAAAAGATTTTGAGCAAACTGATTACTTAGTTGTGAAAGTTTGATATTAAGCTCTTTTACTTTATTTCTTTTTTCTTCTTCAAGTCCTACCCCTGCAAGTTCAAAATCCGTAATTATATCTTCTAAAACCTTTTTTTGCTCTTGATTTAAACTATCTTTTTCTTTCTCATAAATTTCTTTAAATGCTTTATAAATATCTTCATTTTGTTCAAGCTCTGTTTGATACTGGGTTAAGACTGGTAAAAGTTCTGTATAAGCTTTTTGAGTGTTTTCTGAGTTATTAACATAATTAAGATGAGCTATAGGTGTAAATAGGATACCAAGCTTAACTTGTAAATCTTGATAAGGTTTTACAAAATTTTTATATGTTTTTTCTTTTATTTGTAAAAGCTGTTTTATTTTTTCTTTATTCTCTTTTATCTGTTTTAAAACTTTCTCTTTTTGCTCGTTAATATTTTCATCTGTAATAGTAAATTCTGGGAATATCATTTTACCTCCTTAAACTTGCAAATTTTTAAAAATATACTTATATATTAACTTTAAGTTAATTTTATCATAGGTAATTTAATTGAAAGCAAGAGTTTTTAAAAGCAATAAAAAAACTTTATTATTCGCATTAGAAGAATTGAAAGAAAACATAAAAAACTCTTTTAAAGATTATGATTTTCTTTTATTTGCTATATCTCCTAATTATGATTATAACTATATAAATCATTACATAAAAAAAGTTTTTGAAACTGATAATTATGTAGCTTTTCATGCTATAGATGCTTTTTGTGATAATGAAATTGTAGAAGGGGTTTCTGTAGCTGTTTTTAAGTTTGAGAATAAGGGAAAAATAAAAATATTCTATATTGAAGATATAGATAATAAAGATTCTTTAATAAAGACTGCAGAATATCTAAATAATAATACTGATAAATTACATATAATTTTAGCAGGATTAGGTAATAAAAAGAAAACAGGAACTTTTATTGAAGAACTTTCTGAATATTTAAATTATTCTCCTATAAACAATATAATAGGTGGGATATCTTCAGGATATAAAAAAAACAATGAGGTTCTTACTTATCAATTTATAGACAACAAAATAATTAAAAATGGTTTTGTAATACTATCTTTTGAGAATATAGAATTTGCAATAGATATAGCTCTTGGTTTTAAACCTTATGGAATTACTTATACTATAGAAAAAGCTGAAGGCTATAAGCTATTTTCAGTAGATGATGGAAAAAGTTTCGTAAAAATTGCTAAATCCTTTTTTAGAGGTATTGATAATCCAAAAACTGAGTATTTATGGTATTGCCCTATTTATATATTAGATGATAAAGAAGGATATGTTGCTAAATTAAGAACAATAGCAGATTTAAAAGAAGATTATGTAGAGTTTTATGGTCCTTTAAAAGATAGACAAAGATTTAAACTTTCTTTTGCAACAGCTGATGATTTATTAAAAGCAGATAAAACAAGTGCTTTAAAAGTAAATGAAAAAATTAATGGTTTATCAGAAATTATTTTTAATTTTTCATGTATTGCAAGACAATATGTATTAGAAGACAAACAAACTCAAGAAATTGAAACTTATACTTCTATTTTAAACTCACATCTTTTTGGATTTTTTACTTTTGGAGAAATAGGTCCTGATAAATATTTTAAAAAACTAAAATTTTATAATGAAACATCTTTAATATTGGCTATGAGGGAAAAATGAGAGAAGAAATAAAAATAAAGATTTTAGAAAATTTGCTTGAAGAAATAACTAAAAGATATGATTATTTTATATCAAAACAAGAAGAAAAGTATAAAGAAACTTATGAAAAAGCAGTAAAAGATAGTCTTACAGGGCTTTACAATAGATTTTATTTTCTTGATACTTTGAGAAGAAGTATAATAAGAACAAAAAGAAAAAGAAAAAGAGAGAAGGTTTTTATTATTTTTGTAGATTTAGATAACTTTAAACCTATAAATGATTATTTTGGACATATTGAAGGAGATAAAGTTTTAAAAGAAGTAGCCAAAATATTAAAAGAAAATTTTAGAGAATATGATATAGTTTCAAGATTTGGAGGAGATGAATTTTTAGTTTTATTCGTAGGTGAAGAACTTCCTATAGATAGAGTAGAAAAAATAAAAAAAATAGTAGAAGATAAATTTAAAAAATATCATCTTTCATTTAGCTATGGAATTTCTGTTTACCCAGATGATATAAAAGAAAAAAATTTATATACTGATAATATTATAAAAAAACTTTTAAAAATAGCAGATGAAAGAATGTATAAAATGAAAGAAGAAAAAAAAGAAAAATCAAGAAATACTTAATTTATGAGCTTTGCCAACTAATTGTAAAATATGTTCATATCCTTTTTTGTTTAAATGTTTTCTTAGCCCTTCAATTACTTTTAATGGAGAATAAGGATCATAAAAGTTTGCAGTTCCTATCTGAATAGCTACTGCACCTGCTAAAAAATGCTGTAAAGCATCTTCAGTAGTTGTAATACCACCAACACCAATTATTGGTACAAAAGAGCCATACTTTTCAAAAACTTGATAAATCATTCTTACTGCTACTGGTAAAATTGCAGGTCCTGAAAGTCCTCCTGTTTTTGTAGCAAGGATTGGTTGTTCTTTTTCTACATCTATAGCCATTCCAAGAAGAGTATTTATTAGCACTAATCCATCTGCTTTTGCCTCTATGCAAGCATTAGCAGTATCTCTTATATCTGTAATATTAGGACTTAATTTTACTAAGATTGGTTTATCTGTTATTTGTTTTAATTTATAAACAAGATTGTAAAGGGTTTCAGGATCAGAGCCAAATGCTATACCACCTTTTTTTACATTAGGGCAAGAAACATTTAACTCTAATGCATGAACTCCATCTGTTTTATTTAGAAAATCTGCAACTTTTAAATATTCTTCTTCATCTTCACCAAAAACATTTGCAATGATTATTGTGTCATATTTTTTTAATTTTGGAAGTATATTTTCTGCAAAATATTTCACTCCCGGATTTTGAAGGCCTATAGAATTAAGCATTCCAGCAGGAGTTTCTACAATTCTTTGAGGAGGATTTCCTGTCCTTGGCTCATAAGATAAACCTTTTACAACAACTGCTCCAAGTTTTGAAATATCATAAAGATTTTCTGCAACTTCAAGACCATAAGAAAAACATCCAGAAGCAGTCCACACAGGATTTTTAAATTTTATTCCAAAAAGCTCATAAGAAAGGCTATCTTCTAAAGGTTTTACTATTTGAGACAAAATTTACTCCTTTAAACTAAATTATATTTAATAAGAAGCTCTGCTATTTGTACTGCATTTGTAGCGGCACCTTTTCTTAAATTATCTGCAACTATCCACATAGCAATTCCATTATCAAATGCTAAATCTTTCTTAATTCTTCCTACAAAAACTTCATCTTTACCATCTGCATTTATAGGCATTGGATATATATTATTGAAAGGATCATCTTCTACTATAACTCCTGGAGCATTTCTTAAAATCTCTCTTGTTTCTTCTACTGTAATTGGCTTTTCTGTTTCAATTACAACACTTTCACTATGGCCATTAAAAACAGGTACCCTTGCACAAGTAGGAGAAACTTTAATGTCTGGAGCATGCATTATTTTTCTTGTTTCATTAACCATTTTCATCTCTTCTTTTGTATGAAGATTATCTAAGAATACATCTATATGAGGTATTACATTAAAAGCTATATGATTTGGTAAAGCTTCAGGTTTATAATCTTCACCTTTAAGTTTTGCTTCAGTTTCCTTTCTTAAATCTTCTATAGCTTTAGCACCTGCACCTGATACTGCTTGATATGTAGAAACTATTATTCTTTTTATATTTTTTTCTTTATGTATAGGATATAATGCTACAACCATTTGAATTGTTGAACAGTTTGGATTTGCTATTATCCCTTTATGCCATTTTACATCTTCAGGATTTACTTCAGGTACTACTAATGGTACATTTTCATCCATTCTCCAGGCAGAAGAGTTATCCACCACAATGGCTCCTTTTTCTACTGCTATAGGAGCCCATTTTTTACTTGTAGAACCACCTGCTGAAAATAAAGCTATATCTATATTATCAAAGCTTTCAGGTTTTACTTCTTCTATTTTATATTTTTCACCTTTAAATTCTACTTCTTTTCCTGCAGAACGAGCAGATGCAAGAAGTTTTAAATTATTGATAGGAAAATCTCTTTCTTCTAAAACTTTAAGCATTACCTTACCGACGGCACCTGAAGCACCAAGAATAGCCACATTATATTTTCTCACTATTTACTCCTCTTTTATGATTGAACTATAAAATTATATTAAACATTTAAAAATTTGTATACGAATAAGGTTGATGCATTACTAAAGCGTTTATAAGCAACATTATTATAATCCATACAAATATAGCTATAAATAATGCTATAAATGAGCCTAAAACAGATGTTCCTCCTGCTTTTAATACTTCTTCTTGAAATTTAGATTCTTCTGGAAAAGCAATTTTTAATTCAGTAAGTTTATTATATGTAAATTTTCCATATAGATAATTTCCAATCATACCAAGGCCAATCCAAAGAGCTAAACTTATAAAAAGACCAAGGATTGGTATTATAGTAAAGATGGTTAATAATACAAATATAAAACTATATAAATACATTTTTCTATATCCAAGCCACATAACACCAAACAAGAATGCAGACCAATTCCAAGATATTTTAGAATTTTTAGATGCTAAAAGTCTCCATTTTGCAAGATAATAATCAGAATTTTTCTGCACGAAATCTTTTATAATTTCTTCACTAAACTCTTCTAAAAGCTTTCTTATTTCCATTTAACTCCCTCTTTATATCTTCCTACTTTTAATTTTAATGTTATTTTATCATTGCTCTAATAAATTATTCTTATTTAAATTTTGAAGGTTTAGTTTTACATAATAGAATAACTAATGAAATAGACATTATTTATTAGATTTTTTTATTGGCTGAAGTTTGAAATTTTTAATCAAAATATTAGAAAAAATAAATGCCCCCGACGGGATTCGAACCCGTGTCGCCGGCGTGAAAGGCCGGTGTCCTAGGCCTGGCTAGACGACGGGGGCATACTATGAGCCGCCCGGGGATCGAACCCGGGACCACCGGTTTAAAAGACCGGTGCTCTACCGACTGAGCTAGCGGCTCAAATCAAGGATAAAAAATATAACACTTCATATTAAATTTGTCAATTATTTGGTAAGATGTTCTAAAATTAAGCAATCAAAAATAAAAATAAGGTAGTAATAAGAAAGAAAAAAATAACTAAAAGATACATATTATAAATGGCAAAAACAGCTAAACCCATTTTCTTAGCTATTTCTTGATTTTTTACACTAAAGTGGGATCCTAATTTCTGTTTTATATTACCAAATAAACTCTCTATTAAATATCTATACCTACCAAAATTATTCCAGCCTTCTTTTGATTTTTTCCTTAATGGATGTTTTACATTTATCCTAAATGTTTCTTTTACTCTAATATCTAATTCTATTCCTGATTTTGCTATATCTTCCATTATCAAATCCTTTGTCTGCTATAAAGGAATAAACTTTAATTAGGGTATATATCATCAAAACTAAAACCTGTTCCATCTGCTATAAGATAAGAGACTTTTTTCTTTATCTTTTTTTTTATGATTATTGCTGTTTTGTGTATTATTTTTTGTAATAAACTTTTTGGCAAAGTCTTTACCCTATAATGATATACAGATAATGATGGTAATTTTTATATTATATCTTTTGTTTCTTCTAATACTTCTCTATATGAATATCCTTTTAGAATTTGGTATAGAAATATTGATATAATTAAATAGTCTGGATATTCTTTTGGTCTTCCTTTCCCTTTTTTCTCTTTTTTGCTTTTTTCTCTTAGTATTGATTTAGTTATTTTAATTATTTTTTTGAATTTCAATCTAGTTCTTCTTATTTTTATTCCCTCCTACTTTTAGTTTTTATCTTTATTTTACATCTGACTCTATATTTTTAGAACACCTTTATGATAAAATTGCTTAAACTAGAAAAAGTAGTATTATATTTATTATAAATTTTCTTTATGGGGGTAAAATGAAAAATATTAATGTAGGCATCTGCCCACATGATTTAAATCCTAAAATACTTCCAGATTGGATAGAATTCTTTATATACCTATCTAAAAAAACACGAGCTCATTTCTCACCTTCTATATGTCTGGATTTTGAGTGTTTTTACCAACTGTTCCCAAAAATTCAGTTTGCATATGCAAATCCACTAGATTCATTAAAATTAGAAAGAGAAAGAGAATTTATTCCAGTAGCAGGTGATGACAAATATGATGAAGTTATATTTATATCAAGAAAAGGAGAAAAAATAAAAGATATATCAGGGGAAAAATTGCTACAGTAAAAGGTCAATTTACCACTTTTTTAGGCTTAAAAACCTTTAAAGAAAAAGGAATAAATGATTTTGAAATAGTTTACAAAAATTCTTGGCAAACTGTAATAAATTCTGTTGTAAAAGGAGAAGTAGATATAGGATTTGTGCATGCTGGTTTTTACGATAATTTATCTTTTTCTTCAAAAGTAGATGTTGAAGAATTTTACAGAAGCAATTTTCAAAGATTTTCCCATCTATTTATGATTGATCCTAATGAAAAAGAATTAAGAAGTAAAATTCTTGATGTCCTGTTAAACTTAGATGAAAAGGGAAAAGAATTAGCTCAAAAACTACATGCTCATGAATTTTATGAAGTGTCATCATTAGATGAACTTAAAAAAGTTGTTGAAAATGCCAACTTATAATGATATTTTAATTTAAAAAATTTTAGGAGGGTTAGCTGATAGCATTTTGGGACGCAGTAATAAGAGTTTTAATAGGTGCAATTTTGATTTGGCTTGGTATTGAAAAAGGTGGTGTTTTTGTTATTGGTTATTTTGTAGGTTTAATACTTATTTTGACTGCTATTATTTCATTTTGTCCTTTATACAAATTAGCTGGAATTTCTACAAAATGTGAGGGTGAAGGCTGTCAATAATTAAAGATAGAATTTTAGCTCTTGATGTTGGAGATAAAAGAATTGGGGTTGCAGTAAGCGACCCTTTTGGTTTTTCAGGAACGCCTCTTGGTATTATTCAAAATAATGAAAAAGCTTTTGAAAAAATTAAAGAATATATAAATCAGTATAAACCTAAAAAAATAATTATAGGACTTCCTCTTACTTTAAAAGGAGAAGAAGGAGAGCAAGCGAAAAAAACAAAAGCATTTGCAGAAAAATTAAAAGAGAAAATACCAGATATAGATATAGTTTTTGAAGATGAAAGATTTACAACTTCAATAGCTGAAGAAAGATTATCCTTAGCAGTTAAAAACAAGAAAAAAATGAAGAAAAAATTAGATAGTGTTTCTGCAGTTGTGATTTTAGAAAGTTATTTGTCTAAAAATCCATTATGAAAAGATTTTTAATTTTCTTAATTATATTAACAATTCCTGCTTTTTTTTATATTTTCCATATAAAAAAGCCAGTAAATTCTACAATATTAATAAAAAAAGGTGATAATTTATTTAAAATTGCAGACAATCTAAAAAATAAAGATATAATTTCTTCAAAAATTTTATTTTTAATATATTCTAAAATTAGAAATAAACCTTTAAAAGCAGGCTATTATGAATTTAAAGGAGATTACTCTATCTCTGATGTTTGGTATGTTTTGTATAAAGGAAAAGAGAAATTAGTAAAAATTACAATAAATGCAGGAAATAATTTATTTGATATTGCAAAAAAATTAGAAAATAAAGGAATAATAAAAAAAGATACTTTTTTAAAATATGCTTTTGATAAAGATTTTTTAAAAAGTATAGGGATAGATAAACCTTCATTTGAAGGATATATTTATCCAGATACTTATTATATTTCTAAGATTTCTGATGTAGAAGAAATTTTTAATATGTTTTTCAATAGATTTAAAAAAGAATACAAAGAATTTAATATTAATGATGAAAAATTTTACAAATATATGATTGTAGCTTCACTTATTGAAAAAGAATCTTCTAAAGAAGATGAAAAAAGAATAATAGCAGGAATAATATACAAAAGACTTAAAATGAAAATGCCGATACAGATAGATGCTTCAAACATATATGGTTTAAAGCTAAAAGGTTATGAGTATATTAATATTACAAAACAGATATATAAAATAGATTCACCGTTCAATACTTATAAACATTATGGACTTCCACCAACACCTATTTGTAATTTTTCAAAAAAAAGCTTTTATGATGCAATAAATCCAGCAAAAACAGATTATTTATATTATTTTTCAAAAGATGGTAAAACACATATTTTTTCTAAAACATACAAAGAACATTTAAGAAAGTTAAAAAATTTTTAAGAGGAAAAAGTTGTATAAAATAAAACAAAAACCTGAATTTTTTATTGTTTCAGAAGTAGCACAGCATAAGATAAATAAAGATGGAAATTTTTTTCTTTATCTTTTAATAAAAAGAAATATGAACACCTTAGATATAGCTAAAAAATTAGATCTATCTTATGCAGGACTAAAAGATAAACAAGCTATTACTTTTCAGTATGTAAGTAGTAAAAAGGATTATGGAGATATTTATAAAGAAAAGCAGATAGATAGTTTTTTTATTTTAAAAAAGATTGGTAAGATAAACAAAAAAATAAAAATAGGAATGCTTGAAGGGAATTTTTTTAGTATAAAATTAGATAAAAAACCAGAAAAAAGAATAGATTATTTTATAAATTATTATGATTTTCAAAGAATAAAGCCTTATAACATCCAAAAAGGAAAAGAACTTTTATTTTTAGAAAGAAAATTAAATAAAAAAGAAAACTTTTTTGTAGATGCTTATATTTCTTATTTATGGAATAAATCTTTAAAATTATTTTTGAAAGAAAATTTTGAAGGAAAAGAGATTGATTTTAAAGATATTAAACTATTTATTCCGAAAGATATTGATTTAAATAAATTACCAAAATTTTGGACTATTCTTGGATATAAAGCAAAGTTAGAAAATTCTAAAATTTATTATGAGAATGTTATAAAAGAAGAAGGTTTTGAATTTGAAGAATTTATAGAAATATTAAAGAAAAAAAGAATAAAAGGCGATTATAGAAGGACTTACGAAAAAGCCAAAAACTTAAAAATTCAAAATAATTGGATTTCTTTTTATTTAAAAAAAGGAGCCTATGCAACAATGCTCCTACGATTTTTATATGCCAAAAATAGCATATTTAGCATAAAGTAAAGCAAGAGCAAATATCACTGTAACTATTGTTACTGGAGTTCCCATTTTTAAAAAGTCAACAAATTTGATAGGATATCCTTCTCTTTCTGAAAGTCCTGCTGCAACAACATTAGCAGATGCTCCAATTATTGTTAAGTTTCCTCCTAAGCAAGCACCTAATGCAAGAGCCCACCATAAAGGCTCAGTATCCCAACTTACAGTTTTACCAAAATCTATTAATACATTAGCCATAGCCATTGTAAATGGAATATTATCAACAATACCAGATATTATTGCAGATAAACTACCAAGTATTAATATTCCTGACATTGAGTCTTTCAGCAAATTAGATGTAGCATGAGCAACCTGTTCAAAAACTCCTGTATGTTCCATACCTCCAATTACTATAAAAAGGCCAACAAAGAACATTAAAGTAGTCCATTCTACTCTTGAGAATATCTCTTCAGGGTCTTCTCTTGTCCATAACAATAATATAGATGCCATAAATAAAGCTATAGTACCTGCTTCTAAATGAAGTACATGATGTAGGAAAAATAAAAGTATTGTGATACCAAAAACTATTAATCCTTTTCTCATTAATGATACATCGTATTCTGCTTTTTGCTCTGATATAAGCTTCTCTATCTCTTTTTGATCTGTTATTTGAGTTTTTAAATCTCCTCTTATTTTCATATATAAAACAAATACTATTGTTCCAACAATATGAGTAAGAACAATAATAGGAGCAATATTAACTATAAAATCCATAAATGTGAAATGTCCAAGAGAACCGATAATAATATTAGGAGGATCACCTATTAATGTTGCTGTACCTCCTATATTAGAAGCTAAAACAGTTGCTATCACATAAGGAACAGGTTTTAGATTTAGTTTTCTTGTTAAACCAATAAGAATAGGTATCATAAATAATACAGTTGTAACATTATCTAAGAAAGCAGATAAAAAGGCTGTAAGGGTTGAAAATGTTATAAGAATTTTCAAAGGATCACCTTTTGTTATCTGAAGAGCTTTTAAAGATAAAATAGAAAAAAATCCACTTTCAATTAAAACAGAAACAATAATCATCATTCCAAGTAATAAAAATATAGTATTATGATCAATAGAGTGCCAAGCATCTGTCGGAGATAGTATTCCTATAAATACAGCTAAAAATCCTCCAAATAAAGCTGCAGGAACTCTGTGAAAAAATCTTTCTAAAATTATCATTGCATAAGTTCCAATAAAAATAGCTACAGATAAAGTTGTAAGGAGACCATGTGTTACTGGTATTCCAAAAACTTCAAGAAGAGTATGATGTGTCATTTTTATCTCCTTTTATATTATTCCTATAGAAATTTCTATATTTTCTATATAATGGGAAACATCTTTTAAACTTTGAGATATGATTGCTAAATCAAATTTATTTTCTATCATATAATAAGGAATTACTCTTTTAGGTTCTCCTTCTAATATTTTTAATTTTGCATTTTTACCTTCTAATGCTTTTGCTAATGTTTCCTTTATTTTTTCTATTTTTTCTTCTTTCATAGACTTTATTATCTCTTTTGCTTCTTTTTCTGTATGGGTCTTTTTTAAAGCATATTCATAATATTCTTCATGGAAAGAAAATATATACTCTATTTCCGAATCAAAAAATTTTGAAATCTTATAAGAGTCTTTAATAAAATTAGTAAAATCAAAGTCATCAGGAAAATCTATAACTACGCCTATTTTAGTTATGTTTTCTATAGATGGATCTAAAAATAAAAATTTTTGATTTTTATAGGCTTGAGCTAACTTTATATATTCAGGTTTAGTAAAGATCATTTTGAAAGGATCTAATCTATCTTTATGGAAAACTATTATATCTGGATTTTCTTTTTCTAAGATATTATTAATTGTTTCAAAAAGATCTTCTGAGACAAATGTAGCACTATCAAATTTTAAATCTTTTTTTAAAGTATATATTTTTAACTGGATATTTTTTTTATTTTTTAATTTTTCTAAAAAAGAATATATCTTTTCATCTTCTTCATTTTTTAAAATTAGAATAACTTTTTTAATTTCCATTATAATCCCCTATATAAAAAAAGCTTTTTAATATTTTCGGAAGGGGATTATTTAAGTTTAGTATGAATTTAAAATAAAAAAATAAGGGGCTTTTAGTAGCCCCTTTTCATTATTGAACTTCTGGATCTATTATGTCATCATCTTTTTTGTTTTCATTTGTTTGAGATCCTGCTTGTGATCCTGCTTGTTGTCCTGATTGATATAGTTTTGTACCTATTTTATTAGTTACAGATGTGATCTTTTCTATAGCTGCTTGAATTTTTTCCTTATCATTTGTAGCTAAAGCTTCTTTTGCTTCTTTTATAGCCTCTTCAGCTTCTTTTACTTCAGATTCTTCTAGTTTAGCTTTATTTTCATTTATTGTTTTTTCAAGGCTATATGTAATTGCATCTAACTGATTTTTAAGCTCAACAATTTCTTGGAATTTCTTATCTTCTTCTTCATGTTTTTTAGCTTCTTCAATAATTTTATTAATCTCTTCTTCAGTTAAACCTGAAGATGGTTGAACTGTTAAAGATTGGCTTTTTCCTGTTGCTTTATCTGTTGCAGTTACATGAAGTATTCCATCTGCATCAATATCAAAGCAAACTTCTATTTGTGGTACGCCTCTTGGTGCTGGAGGAATATCTGTAAGTACAAATCTACCAAGAGATTTATTTTCTTTAGCCATTTTTCTTTCACCTTGGAGAACATGTATCTCAACTTGAGTTTGGTTATCTGCTGCAGTTGTAAATATTTCACATTTTTTAGTAGGTATTGGAGTATTTCTTGGAATTAAAGTAGTCATTACTCCACCAAGTGTTTCTATACCAAGAGATAAAGGAGTAACATCTATTAATAAAACATCTTTAACTTCTCCTGCAAGAATTCCACCTTGTATTGCTGCACCAACAGAAACAACTTCATCTGGGTTAACACCTTTGTGAGGTTCTTTTCCAAAGAATTCTTTTATTTTTTGTTGTACAAGAGGAATTCTTGTTGAACCACCAACTAAAACAACATCATCTATCTCTTGTGGTGTTAATTTTGCTGCTTCAAGAGTTCTTTTTACTATTTCCATAGTTCTATCAATTAAATCTTTTATCATCTCTTCAAGACGAGCTCTTGTTAATTTCTTTTCAAGGTGTAAAGGCTGTTTGCTTTCTGGATCTATTGTAATAAATGGAAGATTAATATCTGTTTCCATTTTAAATGAAAGCTCTTTTTTAGCTTGTTCTGCTGCTTCTTTTAATCTTTGGAAAGCTGTTTTATCTTCTCTTAAGTCTATTCCATGTTCTTTTTTGAACTCATCAACAAGCCAGTTTATAATTCTTGCATCAATATCAGAACCACCTAAGTGAGTATCTCCATCTGATGCTTTAACTTCTATTACTCCATCTCCACCTTCAAGTATAGATACATCAAATGTACCACCACCAAAGTCATAAACTAAGATTTTTACATCAGATTTTTTATCAAGACCATAAGCTAACGCTGCTGCTGTAGGCTCATTAATAATTCTTTTTACTTCAAGTCCTGCTATTTTACCTGCATCTTTTGTTGCTTGTCTTTGTCTTTCATTAAAGTATGCTGGTACTGTAATTACTGCTTCTGTAACTGGTTCTCCAAGATAGCTTTCTGCTGCTTCTTTTAATTTTTTGAGAACTTGTGCTCCAACTTCTTCAGGTCTTACTATCTTTCCAGCATTTGGCACATCAAATGCAGCATCACCTTTATCATCTGCTACAACTTTGTAAGGTACATACTTAATTTCTTCTTTAACTTCGTCAAACTTTCTTCCTATGAATCTTTTTGATTCATAGATTGTGTTTTGAGGGTCTAATACTGCTCTTCTTTTTGCAGGCTCTCCAACAAGGATTTCTCCTTCTTTTGTCCAAGATACTACTGATGGAGTTGTTCTTGCTCCTTCTTGGTTTTGGATAACTACAGGTTCCCCTCCTACCATTACAGAAACAACAGAGTTAGTTGTTCCAAGGTCTATTCCAATTACTTTTCCCATTTATAATCCTCCTATTTTTGTTTTTTATACATATTATAATTTACAACTTTAGTCTATATTTGTCAAGATTTTTTATATAAAACTTATAAAATTATAAATATAAAGAATAAAAACAATAAACCGAAAAAAATTTTATGAGAATTGCATTTATTGATTTTAAAGAGCTTAATAATACTGTAAAAGCAGGAATTTTATTAACAGATGAACATACTAAACCTATAGAGTTTAGAACAACAACAAATATTAATATAGATGAACTTCAAAGAATTTTATATGGTGAGTCTTTAAAAGAAGTTTTATATAAAGAAAGATTTGCAGTAGATTTAGCAAATTCATTAAAAGAGGATTTTGATATTCTATTAACAAAAGAAAAAAATATACTATCTATAAGAAAAGAGATAGGAAAACCAGTTGGATATATAAGAAAATTTGATCCTTTCAAAGCTTTAGATAAACATAGCCATAAAATAGTTAATTTAGCAGGAAAGTTTGAACCTCTGGTGCTTACTATTTCAAAAGAAGATGAAAAAAATTTATATATTTTTTCTAAAAATTTACAAAAAATATATAAAAATTTTAATCTTTTGGAACCTTTTGAAAGAGTTAAAAAAGCTCTTGAGTATTTATCAACTTAAGAGGATAAGGTAATGATAACATTAATTGAAGAATATAATGTAAAAGATCTAAACAAAGAAGATACAGTAGTATTTTTTAATAATACTGTTGAAATTTCTGAAAATTTAGTTAAAAAGATAGATAAATATCAGATTTTTGGTAAAGTATTTAAGCAAAATGAAGGCTTTAATCTGAAGGATTTAAAAGAAAAAGAAAACAATAAAATAAAAAAAAGCAGTGTAAAAAATATATCCATTTTTGATTTATTAATTCCTGTTTTAAATCCTGAAATAAATTTTGATATTCCTCAAGAAATATCTTTCCCTTATAAGCTATATAACTATCAAGTGTATGGCGTTAAATTTTTACTTTCTAATAAGTCAGCCCTTCTTGCAGATCAGATGGGGACCGGTAAAACTGTACAATCAACAACTGCCATTAGAATTTTATTTATAAAAGGATTAATTAAAAAAGCTTTAATAGTTGCTCCTTCTTCTTTACTTTCAGTTTGGGAACAACATATAAAATTATGGGCTCCTGAACTTCAATATATATTGATTAATGAAAAAAGAGATATTAGGAAAATATTATTTAATACAAAAGCACATGTTTATATAATCTCATATGATACTTTAAAAAATGATTATAAAAATGAAAAAGAAATTTTAGATAAATTTTCTACAGATTTAGATCTTGTTTTATTAGATGAAGCACATAACATAAAAAATCCTGATGCTTTAAAAACTAAAGCAGTTTTATTTGTAAGTAGATTTTCAAAATATAGATGGGCTCTTACAGGAACGCCAATCCAAAACAATCTAAAAGAATTTTTATCTCTTTATAAATTTTTATTTCCTGATAAAGATTTACCTAAGGATTTAACAGAAGAAGAGGCTTCTGCTTTAATTAAACCTATAATGCTTAGAAGATTAAAAAAAGATGTTTTAAAAGATTTACCAGATAAAATGCCACCTATAATAGAAAAGTTATCACTTTCCCCTTCACAAAGACAAGAGTATGAACATATATTAGGAATAGAACAAGAAAAAATTAGTAATCTT
The DNA here is from genome assembly GCF_003688665.1 of Hydrogenothermus marinus. Classification (NCBI taxonomy): domain Bacteria; kingdom Pseudomonadati; phylum Aquificota; class Aquificia; order Aquificales; family Hydrogenothermaceae; genus Hydrogenothermus; species Hydrogenothermus marinus. Next base: position 46,798 of record NZ_REFO01000013.1, on the reverse strand, counting down.
ATTGATAAGCATAAAGATAGTAAAAAGTTTAAATTTATCTTAAAACAAAATCTAATCCATTCAATCCAAAGATTAAGACAAATATGTAATTTCCCATCTTCTTCTTTAGAGAGTCCTAAAATGGAAAGATTAAAAGAAATTGTTCTTGAACTAATTGAAAATAAAGAAAAAGTAGTAATTTTTACAAATTTTTATAAATATGGAATAGAAAGAATTGCTAAAAGTTTATCAAACGAGATAGGAAAAGATGCCATAGCTTTATTTTATGGAAATATGAGTCAAAAAGAGAGAAAAAAATCTATTAGAAAATTCAAAGAAGATGAAAACTGTTTTGTTTTTCTTGGTACCGTAGGTTCTGCTGGAGAAGGATTAACATTAACAGAAGCAAGTTATGCAATATTTTTTGATATGCATTGGAATCCTGCCAAAATGTGGCAAGCAGAAGATAGAATCCATAGAATAGGCCAAAAAAATAAAGTAATAATCCATACTCTTATAACAAAAGATACCATAGAGGAAAATATTCTAAAAAAAGTAGAAGAAAAGAAAAAATTAATAAATAATGTGGTAGATGGCGTTAAACATAAAATTACTGAAGAAGATATATCTATAGATTCACTTCTTGAAATAATTGGTTTAGGAAAATCTTAATATAAACTTTTGTATATCTAGTATTTGTATATCTAATAAAAATATCTTATATTGTAAGAAAAAAACTTTTTTATAGAGGTAAATATGGACTGTAGAGAAGAAGGCAAAAATTTTCAAAGATTAGTAGATATATATGAAAAGATAAGAAGAGAATGTCCTTGGGATAAAGAGCAAACAAATAAATCTATAAAAAATAACTTAATAGAAGAAGCATATGAACTTTTAGAAGCAATAGAAAAAGACGATGACAAAGAAATGATAGAAGAACTTGGAGATGTTTTGCTACAAGTAGTTTTCCATAGTCAGATAAAAAAAGATGAAGGAAAATTTGATATAAATGATGTAATAAACCATTTAATAGATAAACTTATATATAGACATCCTCATGTTTTTGGAGAAAAAGAAACAAAAGATGTAGAATCTGTATTAAAACAATGGGATAAACTTAAAGAAAAAGAAAAAAAGAGGGAATCTATATTAGATGGAATTCCCAAAAGAATGCCTGCTTTACAAAGAGCTCAAAAGGTACAAAATAAAGCAGCAAAAGTTGGATTTGATTGGAAAGATATAAATCAGATACTAAATAAAGTAGAAGAAGAAATAAAAGAGTTAAAAGAAGCAAAGACAAAAGAAGAAATAAAACATGAATTTGGTGATATTTTAATTGCCCTTGTAAACTTAGGAAGACATCTATCAATAGATGCAGAAGAAGCTTTACATGAAGCAACAGATAGAATGGTAAGTAGATTTCAATATATTGAGAAAAAGGCTAAAGAACAAGGAAAAAAATTAGAGGATATGTCCCTTGAAGAAATGGATAAATATTGGGAAGAAGCCAAATCTATTGAACTTAATAATAAGCTTAGAGAAAATAGATAAAGGTTATGCTTTATATAAGAAGTTTTATCTTAATGAAAATAGCCTTTTATATAAACAGATCAGATATTGTTTAAATCATAATATAAATTTTATTGCAAATCTTGGCCATTCTTCTTTCTTCATATATTATGAAGGAATAAAAATACTAACTGATCCATTTTTAAGCCCTCATATTTTTGGTATAAAAAGGCAAAAACCAGCAATAATTCCTCAATTACTTCCTCAGATAGATTATATATTAATATCCCATGCCCATTATGATCATTTAGATACAAGAACTTTAAGAAGATTACATAGAGAATCTACAATTATTCTTCCAGAGAACTGTAAACCTGTTCTTAGAAATATGTATTTTAAAGAGATAGTAGAACTAAAACATTTTGAAATATATAAAAACAATAATATAGAAATTATTTCATTACCTGTAAAACATAATAAAGGACGCTCTTTACTTTTCCCAAATACAGAAACTTCCAGTTATATTTTTAAAATAAAAGAAAAAACCTTTTATTTTGCAGGAGATACTGCTTATTTTGAAGGATTTAAAGATTATGGTAAAGATTTTGATATAGATTATGCTTTTTTACCTATAGGTGGTTATGAACCAAGATTTTTACTTAAAAATGTTCATATGAATCCTCAAGAAGCTGTTCAAGCCTTTTTAGATTTAAAAGCAAAATATATAATTCCTATCCATTTTGGAACTTTCCATTCTATTCCAAGATTTGTAAAAGTAGAAGCACCTTTAAAAAAATTCAAAGAAGAGATAAAAAAAAGAAATTTGGAAAACAGGGCAATAATAATTGCCCCAAATGAAATAGAAATAGATTTTTGTTAACTATTTAATTTTTCAAGTTCTTGTATTACCTTAGCAACATGCCCTTTAGCTTTTACATTTCTCCATTTTTTAACTATTTTTCCATCAGGAGAAATAATATATGTAGAGCGGATAACACCAACAGTTGTTTTACCATACATTTTCTTTTCTCCATAAGCATCATATGCTTGTAAAACTTTCTTCTCAGGATCAGATAAAAGATAAAAATTAAGGTTATATTTTTCTTTAAATTTTTTATGGCTTTCTATACTATCCGGGCTAACCCCTGCAACAACAGCTTTATCTCCAATAGCATTTAGATTATCCCTAAAATCACAAGCTTCAGTAGTACAACCAGGTGTATTATCCTTTGGATAAAAATATAAAACAAGATATTTACCTTCAGATAAAAGATCCTTTAAGCATATCTCTTTTTCTTCACCATCAGGGGTTAAACCTGGAAGGCAAAATTCTGGAGCTTTTTGTCCTTCTTCTATAGTCATTTTAATTTCCTCCTAAGTTAAATTTTTATTTAAGAATATAATAATATATTATTTAAAATTTTATTTAAAATTTAGGAGCGAAAAACAATGAGTCCTGAAAAATTACCTACTGCAGGTCAATGGTTTACAGATAATATAGGATTATTACTTTTTTTAATCTTCTTTTTTACTACTATAATCTATATAGTATGGACTTTCTTAGACAAAGAGAAAAAAGCAGGTTTTTGGAGAAAATTTTTAATTTCTTTAGTAGCTGGTTTTTTCATTACTGTGATTTATTTTGTCTACAAAATGGTTATTATGGGCTTGGAGAGGTTAAATGGATAAATTAACAGAAAGCTTATTTAAATTATTAAAAGATAAATCTGATGAATACAATATAGAAGAATTAACAAATGAAGAAAATTTCTTTAATCTAAAAAAAGAAATAGTTAGACAAGTTAATAATATTTTAAATAAAGAAAAGCCTAATAAATGGCAGATAAGAGATTCAGTAAACAATCTGTTTAAACTTGCATCTATAGATTTAGAAGAAAACAATATAGAAAAGCTAATTTTTTTACTTATCACAGATGCAATAAATGAAAGAATTCCATCGCCTTCACCACTTTATTTTGAGTATAGAGGACATATTATTCCAAAAAGGAATGCAATAATAACAGATTTTGAACTTTTCCCCGAGCTTAAAGAAAAAGTAAATCAATTAAATCCAGAAAAAAAGCATATTCTGGTTTTTAAAATATTTAAAGATGGAGAGATTATCTCAAAAGGTGTTGCATACTATTTATCAGTAATTGATTATTTAATTTTTTTATTTCTTGACAAAGCTTTATATGAAGAAGTTATTGATATTAACAAGATCTTAAAAGAAAAAGATGGAAATATTGAAGTAAGCAAAAAGGATATAAACTTTTTAATAGATATTATATTTTCAGGAATTTATGAGTTTTTTTCAGGAGAAAAAGAAAGATTTAAAGCATCTATTTTAGATAAAGATTATTCTAAATATTTTATTAAAGGCAAAAAACTTATAAAAGAACCTTTATCAGATGAGAAAGAAAAAGAACTACTTATAAAAATAGCAATTGAGGATGAAAAACTATCTGAAAACAAAGAAGATTTTGTAAAAAATCCAGAAGTTCAAGAGAATGTATTTAAAGAAGCATCAGAAAGAGATGTTTCAAATATAGACAAAATAGATGCAGTAGTATGGCTTATTGGATTAAATAACTTAAATATGGAAATATTTTTTAATTATTTTAGCGTAGATGATTTACTAAAATTTTTAGAAGATGTAGAAAAAGATATAGAAACAGGTAAAGATATTTTTAAAAAATCAATAAAAGATTTTGTAGAAAATTTACTAAATGAATATAAACTTTATCCTGTTTTAAAAGAAAGCAAGAATTTAGAAGATTTTATAGAAAAAAATACTGATAGTTTAAAAACAGAACTTTTATTTATTAAAGAACAATATAATGAATTCCTTGAGAAGGAAAATAAAAAAGATATAAATACAGAAATAAAAAAATTGTTTGCAAAATATAAAACAGGACAGATTGAAAAAAAAGAGTTTTTAAACTGGCTTAGTTTATATGAAACAAAAGAAGGAATAAATAAAAATTTAATAGAATTTGTGAAAAATGGATTATAAAAATTACTATAAACAAGCAGTAGAAATTTTTGAAGATGTAAAAAATAATATTACTTACTATCAACCTGAAAAATCTTTATATTTACTTGATGAAGCAGTTAATAAATTTTTAAAAAGTTTACTTTTATTTTATGAAATAGATTTTGATTCAAATAGTACAAATGAGGAATTAATAGAATTACTTGAAAATAATACAACTATAAAATTACCTTCTTTTAAAGATTTTCTAATTGATTTATCCTACTCTTATTGTGAAGGAGGTTGCTCTACTTATCTAAATTTTAAAGAACTTCCAACAAAATTTATACAACCTATAGAAGATTTTAAAGAATTTATAATAGAAGAAATAGGAATTTATAATCTGGAGTAAAAGAATGAAAGTATTAAAAGCAAAAGAAATGGCATTTGCAGATGAAAATACTATAAATCTTACAGGAATACCTTCTCTTGTTTTAATGGAAAATGCAGGTAGAACAACTGCACAAATCACATTAGATAAATATAAAGACAAAGAAAACTTCGTTGTGGTAGCAGGTTCAGGGAATAATGGAGGTGATGCCCTTGTTGTTGCAAGATATTTATTTAAAGCAGGTAAAAAAGTAAAAACATATATACTATCATCTTCAAGACAAAAACTTTCTCAAGATAACTTAAAAAATCTTGAAATATATGAAAATATAGGTGGAGAGGTTTTATTTATTACAGAGAAAAATTTAAGGAAATTACAGTTTGCCTTAAAAAATGCAGATGTTATTATAGATGGAATTTTTGGTACAGGGTTTAAGCCACCTGTAAAAGGATATAGAGAAAAGGTTATAAAAATAATAAACAACTCAAAAAAACCTGTAGTATCTGTAGATATACCTTCTGGGCTTTTTTCAGATTCAGGACAGATAGAAGGAGAATTTATAAAAGCAGATATAACAATTACTTTTGCTTATCCTAAGCTTTGCCATATTCTTTATCCTGCATCTGAATACTGTGGAGAGGTTTTTGTTGTTGATATTTCAATAGATGAGCATTATTTACAAGAGATAAAAAGATATATATTAACTCCAAAAAATATACTACTTCCAAAAAGAAAGAAAAACTCTCATAAATACACATATGGCCATAATCTTGTAATAGGTGGTTCCGTAGGAAAATCCGGTGCAGTTATAATGGCTTCTAAAGCATCTACAAAAGCAGGAGCAGGATTAACTACTGCATTAATTCCACAAGAAATAAATCAAGTAGTAGAAAGTAATCTTATAGAAGAAATGTCTATTCCTGTATCAAGTAAAGATGGTTTATTTAGTAAGAAAGCATTAGGAGAAATAAAAAATATTATAAAAAAAGGAAAATTCTCATCTATTACTATTGGAATGGGAATGTCTATAAATGATTCTACATTGTCAATAATAGAATATATATTAAAAGTTAAAAAACCTATTGTAATAGATGCAGATGGATTAAATAATCTTGCTTTAATTGATAATTTCAAAAATTTTCTTAAAAAAAGAAAATATCCAACTATACTAACTCCACATGTTGGAGAAATGAGTAGATTAACAGGCTTGGAAACTTCTTATATCAATAATAATCTTGAGGAGGTTGCAAAAGAGTTTTCAAAAGATACAGAAAGTATAGTAGTTCTAAAATCTTCAAGAGTAGTAATAGCATACAAAGATGAGGTTTTTTACTCAATAAAAGGTAATGAAGGTATGGCAACAGCTGGAACAGGAGATGTTTTAGCAGGTATATTAGGAGCTTTAGTAAATAGATTAGAGCCTTTAGAAGCAGTTAAAACAGGTGTTTATCTTCATGGATTTTCAGGTGATTTGGCAGTAAAAGATTTAGGGGTAGAAAGCTTAAAAGCAACAGATTTAATAGATTATCTTCCAAAAGCCTATTTTGAATTAGAAAAGAAAAAGAATAATCTAAGCTATTCTTTAGTTAAGAGTTTAAAATCTTATTGACTAAAACTTTTTTAATATTTATCTTTACAAATAAGAATATTATTAAAAAAGAGGGAAAATTATGAAAATAAAATCAATAATTTCAGGAATTTTTTTATTATCTGTTTTTTCTTATATCTCTAAAGCTCAACCACCTGTAGTTCCACAACCACCAGCTATTCCACCAGGATTTGATATAGTTCTTCCAAAAAAAGATGTTGTTGGTGAAGATCCAAAAGATATACCTCGTTATAAATCATCTGTTAGAATTAGTTATGAAAAAAATATCTACAACTCACAAGAAAATATAAGAGTTTCTTATTATTCTAAGGATGATATTGATAAAATCCGTAAATTTTATCTTGATAGTATGAAAACTAAAAACTGGAAACTTGTAACAGAAAAAGCTACTTCAGGTTTTATATATTCTAATATAGAAATGAAAGGTTCAAGAACATTAGAATTTAAAAAGGCAAACTGCAGACAACAGTATGATTGTATTCCTTATGTTATAATTACATTAACTGGATATAAAATAAATAATAAAAATTATACTAAAATAGATATAGATTTAACTAAAAAAGCTGATTAATTTCTCTAAAGCTTTATTTTTAATAATCTTAGCGAAATTTGATTATTTTTCCAAAAAATTTTATACTATTTTGTCTATCTTTTCACATTTTTTAAATTAAAGAAAAGGAGGTTTTTATTAATTATGGCTAAGGTAAAAATGAAAACAAATAGAACTGCAGCAAAAAGATTAAAGGTTACTGCAAAAGGAAAAATAAAGTACTGGAAAGGTGGTGTATCCCACTATAGCACTAAAAAAACAAGAAAAAGAAAAAGACAAGGTAGAAAGCCTCAATATGTACCAGAAACAATAAAAGATAAAATTGAAAAATTAATACCTTACTCAGTATAAAAAGGAGGAATAAAAAATGAGAGTAAAAGGACCATCATCTAAAAAACATAAAAAGAAAATTTTAAAGCTTGCTAAAGGATATTACGGTGCAAAACACAGGTCTTATAGAAGAGCAAAAGAACAGGTTTTAAGATCTCTTCAATATGAATACAGAGATAGAAGATTAAGAAAAAGAGAGTTTAGAAGACTTTGGATTCAAAGAATTAACGCTGCTGCAAGATTAAATGGACTTTCTTATAGTCAGTTTATCCATGGATTAAAATCTGCAGGATTGGATTTAGATAGAAAAGTATTGGCAGATATTGCAGTAAGAGATCCTGAAGGATTTTCAAAATTAGTAGAAACAGCTAAATCTGCATTAAACTAAAAGATGGACATAAAAAAGCAGTTAAAAGCTTTAGAAGAAGAATATAAACAAAAAATAAAAGAAGTTCTTAGTTTAGAAGAACTTCAAAAGGTTAAATCTACTTTACTTGGGAAAAAAGGAAAGATAACTTCTTTTTTAAAGCAGTTAAAATCACTGACTCCTGAGCAAAAAAAGGAATTTGGAAAAGCTATAAATGAAGTAAAAAATCTATTTGAAGATTTAATAAAAGAAAAAGAAACTGAACTTAAAGAGAAAGCTCTTGAAGAAAAACTGAAAAAATCTCAAATAGATATTACTTTACCTGCAGAATGGACAGAAGCAGGAGCACCTCATCCTACTACATATACTTTAAAGTATATTACTGATATATTTGTATCTATGGGATTTTCTATAGAAGAAGGGCCAGAAGTAGAACTTGAAGAGTATAACTTTGATATGTTAAATATTCCAAAAGATCATCCTGCAAGAGATATGCAGGATACTTTCTTTATAAATAAAGAAGGTTATGTTTTAAGAACTCATACTTCTCCTGTTCAGATAAGAACAATGTTAAAGAAAAAACCTCCACTTGCAGTAGTGGCACCAGGGAAAGTATATAGAAAAGATTTAGATCCTACCCATTCTCCTATGTTTCATCAGATAGAAGGACTTTTTGTTGATAAAAATGTAAGTTTTAGAGATTTAAAAGGAATTTTAAAAATATTTTTAGAAACAGTATTTGGTAAAGATATTCCTATAAGATTTAGACCAAGTTATTTCCCATTTACAGAACCTTCTGCAGAAGTAGATATTGGATGTACAGTTTGTAAAGGAAAAGGATGTAGAGTATGTAAAGGAACAGGATGGCTTGAGATTCTTGGATGTGGAATGGTTGATCCAAATGTATTTAAAGCAGTAGGAATAAATCCTGAGGAGTTTTCAGGATTTGCTTTTGGACTTGGAATTGAAAGAATAGCTATGCTTAAATTCCAAATACCAGATATAAGACTACTATTTAATAATGATATGAGATTTAATTTGCAGTTTAAGGGGTTATAATGAGAGTAAGCTATAACTGGATAAAAGAGCTTGTTGATATAGATGAAACTCCAGAGAAGATAGAAGAAAAACTAAATGAAACAGGACTTGAAACAACTGTAGAAAAATTTGGGAATTATATCCCAAACTTAACAACTGTAAAAATAATCTCTATAACCCCTCATCCAGAAAAGAATAACCTTTTAGTTTGTAAAGCTACAGATAGTGAAAAAGAATACCAAGTAATTACTACTGCTAAAAACATAAAAGAAAATGATATTGTTATACTTGCAAAAGAAGGGGCTAAAATAAAAGGGAAAGAAATAAAACCTACCAATTTTGGCTCTATAACATCTGAAGGTATGTTTTTATCTTTAACTGAACTTGATATTGGAATTGAAACAGATGAGTTATTTATACTTGGAGAAGATACACCTATAGGAGTAGATGCTTCAAAACTTCTTGGACTTGGAGAAGATTATATATTTGAGATAGAAATAACTCCAAATAGAGGAGATGCTTTATCTGTAAAAGGGCTTGCAAGGGAAATTGCAGCAGTATTTGGAGTAAAAAGGAAAGAAATTATTCCTATAGTTTCTATTTTCAAAGAAAAGGAACCTCAAATACAGATAAATACAGATAAAGTTTATAGATATAGAGGAATTATCCTTGAAAATGTAAGCATAAAACCTTCTCCTGTTGATATTCAGATAAAACTTATAAAGTCAGGCCAAAAACCTATTAATAATATAGTTGATTTTACTAACTATGTTTTACTTCTTGAAGGGCAACCTTTCCATGCTTTTGATTTAGATAAAATCAAAGGTAAAGTAATAGTTAGACAGGCAAAAGAAGGAGAAAAAATAGTAGCCCTTGATGGAAATGAATACTCCTTAAAAGAAACAGATATTGTTATTGCTGATGAAGAAAAGACAATAGCTATTGCCGGAGTAATAGGTGGAGATAATACTAAAGTAGATGAAAATACAAAAAATATACTCCTTGAAGCAGCCAATTTTGATCCTATATCAGTAAGAAAAACAGCAAAAAGACTTGCTATAAATACAGATTCTTCTTACAGATTTGAAAGAGGAGTTGATATTGAAAATCTCCCAAAAGCTCAAGATATAGCAGTAGAGCTTATAGAAAAGTATGCAAATGGAAAAGCAGTAGGAGAAAAAGATTTATACTTAAAACCTTATACTTCAAAGGTAGTAAGATTAAGAGAAAAACAGATAAAAAGAATTCTTGGAATAGATATTCCTTTGGAAGAAGCAGTAGAAATACTGAATAGACTTGAAATTCCTTCTAAGATAGAAGGAGATGAGATTATAGCTGAAATTCCTGCATTTAGAGCTTATGATTTAGAAAGGGAAATAGACTTAATAGAAGAAGTTGGAAGAGTAAAAGGATTTAATAATTTAGAAGAAAGTTATCCTTCCGTATCTACTAAGCAGTTTGAAACTCCTGAGTATTATAAGTTTGAAGAAGGAACAAGGCAGTTTTTCTTATCAAATGGATTAAATGAAGTTCTTACCTACTCTTTTTCTGGTGAAGAAGAGTATGAGACCGTAGGTATAGAAAAACCAACTATTGAGATAATTAACTATATCCTAAAATCTCAAAGATTAATGAGAAACACTCTTATTGTAAGCCTTTTAAATGTGCAAAAAGAAAATCTTAGATATGGCAATAAGGATTTATCTATTTTTGAGATAGCTACTACTTTCTTTGATGATAGAGAGGAAACAAGGCTTGGAATTCTTCTTTCTGGAAAGTTTATAGATGGATATAACTATACTCAAGAAGATAAAAAATTTTCTACTACAAAAAAATGGGATTTTCTAAAGGTTAAAGGATTATTAACAAGCTATTTAACTAAAATTGGATTAAAAGATACAAAACTTAACATTGAAGATAAGCCTTTCTTAAATAAGTATGAAAGTGCTAAATTAATCTACCAAGATATAGAAATAGGATATTTTGGTAAAATCCATCCAAAAGCAGCTGAAAAACTTGAAATACCTGACAATACTTATGTTGGAGAACTTTATATTAAAGGTATATCAAGAGATTTAAATGGAAAGCTAAATAAGAAATTTATTTTTGATTTATTTAAAGAAAAACCTACTATCACTTATCAAGACATACCAAAATATCCATCTGTAAAAAGGGATTTAGCTTTTGAAGCTGATGAAAACTTTGAAGTAGGAAAACTTTTAGAAGAAATAGAAAAAACTTGCAAATTTGTCAAAAAGGTTAAATTATTTGACGTGTACTATATTGGAAATGGCAAAAAAAGTATTGCAGTTTCTATAGAATTTAATGCTGGTGATAGAAGTTTAACAGATGAGGAAGTTAATAAAATAGTGGAAGATTTAGTGAAAGATTTAAGTTTAAAATTAAAGGTTAATTTAAGAAGCTAATGGAAGGTATACGCGGAAATAACTGGGGCTTAAACCCCTTTAAATATAAATATGATAAAAAAAGCCTGCGGGGTGCGATAGGGATGTCCTGAAATTTTCTGGGCTATAACAGGACGAAAGGGAGTCCTACATCCCGTATATTCCAGTAGGAATTACGGTGCGGACACCCACCTATTGCTTGGAACCCAGAAATATGGGTTCTTCCCGTCGGCCTCGCGGGTTATTATATTTAACCCCGCGTGACCTTCCATTGGAATAATGGGAGGTCATATGAAAAAAAGTATAAGAGAAAAAATACTTGAAAAAAGAAATAAGCACAGATATGCAGAGGAAGATTCCAAAAGAATAATTGATAAGCTTATTAATCTTCCTCAGTTAAAAAAAGCAGATACTATAATGCTTTATTACCCTCATAAAAATGAGGTAAATATACTCCCATTATTCTATAAACTTTCAGATAAAACATTTTTATTTCCTAAAACAACTTCTGAAGATATATTACCTGTTAAGGTAGATTCCTTAGATAATTTTTCAAAAGGTAGATTTGGAATCTTAGAACCACAAGGAGAGCTATTTAATCCAAAAGATATAGATATTGTTATTGTGCCAGCTGTAGCTTTTGATGAAACTGGACATCGTATAGGATATGGAAAGGGTTATTACGATAGATTTTTAAAAAAGACAGATGCATTAAAAATAGGAGTAGCTTATGATTTTCAGGTTTTAGATAAATTTCCTACTGAACATCATGATATACCTGTAGATTTAATTGTTACTCCTACCAAAATAATAAAAATAAAGGAGGAATTAAGAGATGTTTGAAATTATAATTGGAATATCAGGCCTTGCTGTTGGCTCAGCAGCAGGATTTATAGGATGTAAAACAGTTTATGGAAAAAAATTAGAAGAAAAAGTAAAGGAAGCAGAAAATATTATTAAAAGAAAAGAAGCTATTGAACAAGAAGCGAAAAAAGAAGCAGAAAGAGAAATAGAAAATCTTAAAAGACAAGCTTTACAAGAAGCAGAAAGTATAAAAAGAGAGGCAGAAGATTTAAAAAGACAGCAAGAGCTTATTATTGAAAAAGAAATTTTAAAAGCAAGAAAAGAGCTTGAGAATGAGCTAAAAAAAGAAAGAGAGGAACTTCAAGCTCTTGAAAAAACATTAATGGCGAGAGAAGCTCAACTTGAGAAAAAACTTGCAAGAGTAGAACATAGAGAAGAAGAGATAGATAAAAGATGGGACGAAATACAAAGGCTTGAAAAAGAGATAGAAGAAACAAAAAAAGAGATTGAAGAAAGAGAGGCTAAAATAAAAGAAGCAGAGGAAAGATTTGAACTTGAACTTCAAAGAATTGCATCTATGACAAAAGAAGAAGCAAAACAAGAGCTTTTAAGAAAAGTTGAAGAAGAAGCAAAATTAGAAGCTGCAAAACTTATGAAAGAAATAGAGGATCAAGCAAGAAAAGAAGCAGATAAGGAAGCTAAATGGAATTTAGTTACTGCAATACAAAGACTTGCACCTGAAATAACAACATCTTATACAGTTTCAGTAGTAGATTTACCAAGTAATGATTTAAAAGGTAGAATTATTGGAAGAGAAGGAAGAAATATCAGAGCTTTTGAGCTTGAAACAGGTGTTGATTTAATTATTGATGATACACCAGATATAGTTACTATATCTTCATTTGATCCATTAAGAAGAGAGATTGCAAAAATATCCTTAGAAAGACTTATTGCAGATGGAAGAATTCACCCAGGAAGAATAGAAGAAGTTGTATCTAAAGTTAGAGAAGAAATGGAAGAGCATGTTAGAAAACTGGGAGAAGAAACTTGTTTAGAACTTGGATTTACAGATGTAAATCCTGAACTTTATTACTATATTGGTAAATTAAACTATAGAACATCTTATACTCAAAATGTTCTCCTTCATACTAAAGAAGTGGCTTATCTTGCAGGAATGATGGCAGCAGAACTTGGCCTTGATGAAAAGGCTGCAAGAAGAGGTGGTTTAATGCATGATATTGGAAAAGCTATATCTCACGAAGTTGGAGGATCTCATTCAAAAATAGGAGCAGAACTTGCAAAAAGATATGGAGAGCCAGATGTTGTAATTAATGCTATCCTTTATCATCATAATGATGAACCTGCAAGATATCCAGAAGCAGTATTAGTTGCAGCAGCAGATGCTTTATCAGCAGCAAGGCCAGGAGCAAGAAGAGAAGCTTTACAATCTTACATTAATAGACTTGAAAAAATAGAAGCAATAGTTAACTCATTTGAAAATGTAGAAAAATCTTTTGCAATACAAGCAGGTAGAGAAGTAAGAGTAATAGTAAATTCAGAAAAACTATCAGATGAAGAGGCATACTTACTTACAAAAGAAATAGCAAAAAGAATAGAAAATGAAGTAGATTTTCCAGGACAGATAAAAGTTACAACAATTAGAGAATCAAGATTTGTAGAAGTAGCTAAATAAAAGCCTTTTTAGGCTTTTCCTTTTTTTTATTTATAATAAATAATATAAAAACTAGAGAGGAATTAGCATGAAGCTTGTACCTGCAGATAATGTCTGGATTTTGGTATCTACTGCTTTAGTCTTACTTATGTCACTTCCAGGACTTGCATCATTTTATGCAGGATTAACAAAAGCAAAAAGTATGTTAAACACCTTTGTAATGGTATTTACTGCTTTTTGTATAGTAGGTTTAATATGGATAGTATATGGATATTCTTTAACTTTTGGACAAGACATAGGAGGATTTATTGGGAATTTACAGTATATATTTTTAAATGGAATAAATCCTTCTGATCCAGCACCTGCTTCAGAAAATATTTATCATTATTTATTTATTTTCTTTCAAATGACTTTTGCAGCTATTACTGTTGCATTAATGACAGGTGCATTTGTAGAAAGAATGAATTTTAAAGCTTGGCTTTTAGTATCAGCTTTATGGGGAACATTTGTTTATTTTCCTGTAGCTCACTGGATTTGGGGTGGTGGATGGTTATCTAATATTGGTACCTTAGATTTTGCAGGTGGTATAGTTGTTCATGAAACATCAGGTCTTGGTGCTTTAGTTGGAGCTATTTTAGTTGGTGCAAGAAAAGAAAATATTATGAGACCTTCTAATTTACCTTTAGTTGCTGTTGGAACAGGATTACTTTGGTTTGGATGGTTTGGATTTAATGGTGGCTCAGCCCTTGGAATAAATAGTCAGGCAATATCTGCAGCATTTAGTACAACTATGGCGGCAATTGTAGGTGGTATTACTTGGATGTTTTCAGAATGGGTATTATTTAAAAAACCTACTACTTTAGGACTTTTAACAGGAATTATTGCAGGTCTTGCTACAATAACTCCTGCAGCAGGATTTGTAGATATTTTTGCATCTTTAATTATAGGATTTTTAGGTGGTATTATATGTTTTATAGCTGTTGTTTATGTTAAAGGTAAATTTAAATATGATGATTCTCTTGATGTATTTGGTGTTCATGGTGTTGGTGGTATTCTTGGAGCATTTTTACTTGCAATATTTGCAAAAGAATCAGTAGGTGGTATTAATGGACTACTTTTTGGAAATGCTTCACAGATTTTACCTCAAATAATAGGTATAGTTTCTGTTGGAATTTATACAATAATTGTTTCTTTTATTATTTTTAAAATAGTTGATAGCATTATTGGTCTTAGAGTTTCTAAAGAAGAAGAAATAATGGGTATAGATGAATATACCCATGGAGAAAAAGCTTATACAGATATAGTGTAGGGTAGAAATGAGATTTTTATTAATTGGAGATATTATTGGAAGAACAGGAAGAAATGCTTTAAAACATTTTCTTCCTTCTGTTATTGAAGAATATAAAATAGATTTTATTGTTGCAAATGCAGAAAACTCTGCAGGTGGTTTTGGAATAACAGAAAAGGTTTATAATCAACTTATCCAGTTAAATATTGATGTTTTAACATCTGGTAATCATATTTTTGATAAAAAGGATGCTTTTAAGCTTTTAGAAGAAAAAGAAAATCTTTTAAGACCTGCTAATTATCCTCCGGAAGTTGTAGGAAAAGGTTATAACATTTTTGAAAAAAATGGGAAAAAGATAGCTGTTATAAATTTAATGGGTAGAGTTTTTATGGGAATTCCTTTAGACTGCCCATTTAGAAAATTTGATGAAATATATGAAGAAATAAAAGATAAAGTAGATTATATAATTGTAGATTTTCATGGGGAGGCAACTTCTGAGAAAAATGCTTTTGGATATTATGTAGATGGAAAAGCTGATATAGTTTTTGGTACTCATTCTCATGTTGCTACTGCAGATGAAAAAATGCTTCCAAATGGAACAATATATATTACAGATATTGGTATGACAGGTGCCTACCATTCTGTAATAGGAATGAAAATAAAAGAACCTATTGAAAAATTTTTAACAGGTATAAATCAAAAATATGAAGTTTCTAAAGATGGATTTTTATTCCAAGCTCTATTTGTAGATTTAGAAAAAAAAGAGTTCAAAAGAATAAAAAAAGAACAGTATTAGCTTATATCATCAAAATACCTAACTATATTGTAGTATGTATCTCTTTGGGCTGGTATAAAACCTGCTTCTTTTATTATTTTTGCCATTTTTTCTGGTTTTGGGTATGAAACAGGAAGGCCTGTAGATGTAACTACATTTTCTTCTATCATTGTACTTCCTAAATCATTTGCTCCAAAATGAAGGCCAACTGGTCCTACTTTCATAGTTTGGGTTACATGAGAGGTTTGTACATTATCAAAGTTATCTAAGAATATTCTTGAAACTGCTAAAACTTTTAGATACCAAACAGATGTTGCTGGTTCTAAAAAGTCTAATTTTGTTCCTCCTTTTTGGAATGTCCAAGGTATAAAAGCAGTAAAATATCCTTTATGGTTTTCAAGAGATCTATCTTGAAGTTTTCTAATGTTTGAAAGATGCTCTATAATATGTTTTGGTTTTTCTACATGTCCAAACATCATTGTAGCTGTTGATTTCATTCCAAGTTTATGTGCTGTTTCATGTACTTCAAGCCACTGGTCTGTAGTTGTTTTATTTGAAGATATTAAAACTCTAACTTCATCTGATAATATTTCTGCTCCACCTCCTGGAAGACTATCAAGTCCTGCATCTTTTAATATTTTTAATGTTTCTTCTATAGATATTTTTTCAAGTTTTGATATATAGTTTATCTCTGTAGCTGATAAGCTATGAATATGTATTTGCGGAAATCTTTCTTTAATTCCTTTAAAAAGTTCAACATAAAAATCAAGTCTTAAATCTGGATTTAACCCACCTTGCATTAAAAGAGTTGTTCCACCCCAATCAACAAGTTCTTGAATTTTTCTATATATTTCATCAAAGTCTAAAACATATGCATCACTATCTGATTTTCTTCTTTGGAAAGCACAGAATTTACAACCTGCAACACATACATTTGTATAATTAATATTTCTATCTACTACAAAAGTTACTATATTATCTGGATGTTTTTTTGCTCTTACATAGTTTGCAATTGTTCCTATATTTAAAAGTTCTTCATTTTCAAGAAGATATAAAGCTTCTTCTTCTGTAATTCTTTCTCCTTTTTGTATCTTATTAAATATAAAATCAGTATCTTTATTTAAAGAAATCATTTATCTACTCCTTAGTTTTCTGTGTCTCTATATAATATAACTTCTCCATCTTCATTAATTTTTCCAGAAAGAGATTCATATGAAGAATAATAATAAGGTGTGTAAGCTCTAAATTCTGCAGCACAAGTATCAACCACTTTATATGATATAGGTATTCTTCTTTCTCTTATATTATCTTCTGAAGTTTTTAAAAGTCTTGCAAGTTCCCTATCTGAAAATCCCCATTTTTTAGCTTTTTCAAGTTCTTCATCTGTAATTGTTGCAAGATTTTTTTTCGCAAGCTCTTTTTCAAAATCAACAAGTTCTTTTATCTGATTTAAAAACCATTTATCTATATGACACAATGAATGAATCTCATCTATACTCCAACCTCTTCTAAAAGCTTCTGCTATATACCATATTCTATCTTCATTTGGTTTTATTATTTTCTGTCTTACTTTTTCATCATCTTCTTTTTCAAGACCAATATAAAGTCCATATCTTCCAAGTTCTAAACTTCTTAATGCTTTTTGAAGACTTTCTTTAAAAGTCCTTCCTATTGCCATTACTTCTCCAACTGATTTCATCATTGTTGTAAGGGTTGGATCTGCTTCTGGAAATTTTTTAAAATCAAATCTTGGCATTTTTGTAACTATATAATCTATAGTTGGCTCAAAAGATGCTGGTGTTTCTTTTGTAATATCATTAGGAAGTTCATCAAGAGTATATCCAACTGCAAGTTTTGCTGCTATTTTTGCAATAGGAAAACCTGTTGCTTTAGATGCTAAAGCTGAAGAGCGAGAAACCCTTGGATTCATTTCTATCACATAAAACTCTCCAGTTTCTGGATTTTGAGAAAACTGAACATTAGAACCTCCAGTTTCAACGCCTATTTCTCTAATTACTGCTACAGAGTAATCTCTTAATATCTGATATTCTTTATCTGAAAGAGTCATTGCAGGAGCAATTGTAATACTATCTCCTGTATGTACTCCCATCGGGTCAAGATTTTCTATTGAGCATATAATTACACAATTATCATTTTTATCTCTCATTACTTCCATTTCAAACTCTTTCCAACCAATTACAGACTGTTCTAAAAGAACCTCATGTATAGGAGATGCATCAAGTCCTGCTTTTACTTTTGCATAAAACTCATCTTTATTATACGCGATACTTCCACCTGTTCCACCTAAGGTAAAAGAAGGCCTGATTATAACTGGAAATCCTATCCAGTCCATTACATCTATAGCTTCTGCCATGGAATTTACAACTTTACTTTTAGGCATTTTTAAGCCAATTTTTTCCATAGCTTCTTTAAAAAGTTCTCTATCCTCTGCTTTTTTTATAGCATCATAATTAGCACCAATCATTTTTACATTATATTTATCTAAAATACCTTTTTCATAAAGGTCTATTGCTAAATTTAAAGCAGTTTGGCCTCCAAGAGTTGGAAGTATAGCATCTGGTCTTTCTTTTTCTATTATTTTTTCTAAAACAGGTGTAATAAGAGGCTCTATATATGTTTTATCTGCTATTTCTGGATCTGTCATTATAGTAGCTGGATTTGAGTTTACAAGAATTACTTCATATCCTTCTTCTTTTAAAGCTTTTGCTCCTTGTGTTCCTGAATAGTCAAATTCTGCTGCTTGTCCTATTATTATTGGTCCTGAGCCAATTAGTAGGATTCTATTAATATCTGTTCTTTTTGGCAATAGATTTACCTCATTGGTACTTTTGAGTTATTATTTTATCATTAAATAAACTAAAAGGAATAAAATATGGGAGAAAAAGCAGTATTTTTAGATAGAGATGGAGTTATAAATGAAGATAAAGGATATGTTCATAAAGTAGAAGATTTTTATATTTATCCAGAAGTTTTTCCTGCTTTAAAAAAGCTTCAAAATGCTGGATATAAACTTTTTATAGTGACAAACCAATCAGGAATTGCTGTTGGTTATTATACAGAGGAAGATTTTAAAAATGTTACAAAACATATGTTAAATGAGTTTGAAAAAGAAGGTATAAAAATAGAGAAAGTTTATTACTGTCCCCATCACCCAGAAGGTATTATTCCAGAGCTTACAATGAAATGTGATTGTAGAAAGCCAGAAAGTGGAATGATAAAACAGGCTATAAAAGAGTTTAATATAGATCCATCTAAATCTTTTTTAATTGGTGATAAAGAAACAGATATAAAAGCGGCACATAAAGAAAACATAAAAGCTATACTTGTAAAAACAGGTCAAGGTTTAAAATATGTAAATAATACAGAGGCAGATTTTATAGCCGAAAATATACTTGATGCAGTGGAACAATTTATTTTAGGAAATTTAGAAAATGAAAATATTAAAGAAAGAGGAAATACTTCCCAAGCTTGAAAAGATATTTGTAGAAACAGAGAAAGATTTAAAAATAGTTTCAGCATGGATCAAAGGAGATATATTAAAACATCTTCTTAATTTAGTAAAAGAAGATGTTAATATTCAGATTATAATAAGAGCATCATCCTATGAAGATTTAAAAATTACTGATCCAGAAGTTTTTAAAATAATAAAAGAAAAAAAAGGGAAAATATATCTAAATCCTAATTTACATTCAAAATTTATTATTTCTGACAATAAAAAAGCAGTTATTGGTTCTGCAAATATAACAAATTCAGGACTTTTAATAGATGGAAACATAGAAACTGCAGTTTATACGTCTGAAGAAAGTAAAATAAAAGAACTTTTAAATATATTTGAAGATATTAAATCAGTATCTTATGATTTTTCAAAAACGGTGGCATTTGTTGCAAGTCTTGATACAACAAGAGAAGGTACTGCTTTAATTTTAGATGACATTCAAGAACAAACCTATGTAAGAATACCTCTTGAAGATGGTAATTTTTTTCTTGGAAGAATTTTTGATATAAAAAGTATAAATTTAGCTTTTTCAAATATAAAAGAAGAAGACAATATAAAGGATAGTAAAATTTTAAATATTTTTTCTAATAATGAAAAAGATTGGATAAAATCAGCTGTTTTTGCTTTATCAAAAGAAGGAGTAAGAATAAAGCTAGCAAAATTTGAGATACTTGGAGAGTATGAAAAAGAAAGAAATCTTTTTAAAACACCTGTTAGACCTGTTGAAGCAGGACTACCTATTGAAGTTTTAGAAGTAGAAGAAAAAGAGCTGAAAGCAATTCTCTTAAAAAATCATTCAGGTTATGATATGAAATTCCCAACATATCTTGGGAAACTTCAAGGGACAGATGTTAAAGCTTATCTTGATATGGATAAAGTTATATCAATGCATATGGCAGTTCTTGGAACAACTGGTTCAGGAAAAACAACATTTGTAAAAAAAATACTTAAAAATTTCGACAAACCAGCAAAAATTTTCATCTTTGATATGTATGGTGAATACTATGAAGAACTAAAAGAATCAAAAAATATAAAAAATATTCAACTTCCAAATATACTTTTTCCATTAGATGTAAATGATATGAAAGATATTTTAAAAGAAGCTGGTTTAACTCTTAGAGAAAGCTCTAAGGATGAAAAAAAGTTAATGGCATTTTTTAGAAGAAACCTAAAACCTGAACTTGATAGAACAGCTCTAAGAGAGATAAATCTAAAAGATTTAATATATAAAGCTTCAGATCAGATAGAAGATAGATTTATAAAAATTTTATTATTGGACATTGTTTCCTTTTGGGAAAGAAATTATGGAAAAGAGTCTATTGAGTATCAGCCTTTAGCAATAAAAATGCTTGAAGAATCTTTAAAAGCTAAAGAAAGCATAGTTATATATAACTATAAAAATATAGATATAGCAGAAACAAGAATAAATATTGCAGGGCTTATAATGAGAGAAATTCTAAAACTTGCTAAAGATAAGATAGAAGATAGGATTATAGTTCTTGAAGAAGCTCATAATTTTGCACCTGAAAAAGGTACATCAGAAATTCCTTCTGGAAGGGAGAATCTTGCATATATAAATGCAAAAAAGATAGCAATGGAAGGTAGAAAGTTAAGACTAGGATTAATAGCAATAACCCAAAGACCTGCAAATATAAGTAAATTTATACTTTCCCAGTTAAATACCCAAGTAATATTTAAACTTATTACAAAAAATGATCTTGATGCTATATCTATATTTTTTGAACAATCAAAAGAGGATATATTTGAGCTTTTACCATTTTTAAAACCTGGGACTGCATATATAGGTGGACTTGCTGTTCCATTTAGCTTTTTATTCCAGATGGAAGAGATTCCTTACTGGTAATTCACAAATTCCAGCCAAGCTTTCTAAGTTTTTCTTTCCCTTCTTCTGAAATCTCTTCTGTATTCCAAGGTTTATCAAATATAAAATCAATTTTTACTTTAGCTTCAGGATATTCTTTTTTAATAGCATTTTCTACTAATTTTCTTATTAAATCTTCTAATGGACATTTTGGAGTAGTTAAAGTCATTTTTATTAAAATTTCATTATTTTTTATTTTTATATCCTTAACAAGTCCAAGATTTACTATATCAAGAGGTATTTCAGGATCACATATATTTGAAAGAATATTATAAATATTTTCTTTATCCACAAGACACTCCAGAGCTATCACTATAAACTATTTTTCCATTATAAAATGTGTATTTAACTTTTCCTTCTATTTTCTTACCAAGTAATGGAGTGTTTTTACTTTTGGAAAGTATGGTCTCTTCATTAACTTCCCAGCTTTCAAAAGGATCAAATATTACAAGTTCTGCAGTTTCGCCAACTTTTATTGCAGGAGGTTTTAAGCCTATCTTTTTCATAGGCTCTGTTGATAAAACTCTTATAGCTTTTTCTAAATCAAAATAATCTTTTTTAACAAGATTTAATACAGTTGGAAGAGCAAACTGAAGACCTATCATCCCTGGTGGGCAGTTTTGATGCTCAAGCATTTTTTCATGATGAGCATGAGGAGCATGATCTGTTGCTACAAAATCAATAATTCCTGCCTCAAGCCCCCATCTTACTGCTTCAACATCTTTATGTTCTCTTAATGGTGGAGAAACTTTTGCTTTACAATCAAAATCAAGCCATTCATCATCTGTTAAAGACAAATGATGAGGAGTAACTTCTGCGGTAACTTTTGCTCCAAGAGCTTTAGCCCATGCAACAATCTCAACAGAAAGTCTTGAAGATATATGACATATATGAACAGGCATACCTGTCTGAATAGATAACACGCAATTTCTTGCTACCATAGTATCTTCTGCTTCAGGTGGAAGTGGTGGAAGTCCTAAAGCTGCTGCTATCTCTCCTTCATGGGCTACTCCATTATTGGATAGATTTAAATCTTCACAATGATCAGCTACAAAACTTCCTATGGAACCAGCATATTCCATAGCTTTTCTCATAATAAATGAATCCATTACAGGAGCACCATCATCTGTAAAATATACTGCCCCTGCATCTTTTAAAAGAGCCATTTCTGTAAGCTCTTTACCTTTTCTTCCTTTAGTTATTGCTGCAGCAGGTAGAACTCTACAAAGTCCTACCTCTTCTCCTTTTTCTATTACATATCTAACAATAGAAACTTCATCTATAGCTGGAAATGTATTTGGCATACATACTACAGTAGTATAACCACCTGCTACTGCTGCCATTGAACCTGTTCTTATATCTTCTTTGTATGTTTGTCCAGGATCTCTAAAATGAACATGAATATCACAAAAAGATGGAGAGATTATTTTATCTTTTGCATCTATTATTTCACAGCCTGCAAAAGGCTTTATATCTTTTTCTACCTTTTTAATTTTTCCTTTTTCTATAAGAATATCAAACTGACCATTTATATTATTTTCAGGATCAATTACATGACCATTTTTTATCAGTATCATATGTCCTCCTAACTACTGAATAATTTTACCTATTCTATTAAATCTAATCATTGGCTTTTCAAAGTCTATAGAAAAATAAATTACAAAAGCTCTTCCTATAATATAATTATCAGGAACAAAACCCCAAAATCTACTATCTCTACTGTTATCTCTATTATCACCCATTACAAAGTAATGTCCTTCTGGTACTTTAATTGGACCAAAATCTTTTCCTTCACCTTCATATATTTCCATTGTTTTATAACAGTATTTTTGATTATTATGGTATTTTCTTATTGTACATTCTTTATAAATCTGAACATCTTCTCCATGTTCTGAATAAATACCATCTTTTTCTTTTGGTAAAGGTTTCCCATTTATATAAACAATATCATTTTTTACCTCTACTATATCTCCTGGAACGGCTATTATTCTTTTTATAAAATCTATTTTTGGATTTTCTGGATATTTAAAAACTATTACATCACCTCTATCAGGTTTTACTAATCTATTTTTATATGTATAAAAATCTATAGAAGTAAACGGAATTCCAAAAGTCCAATCTCCATAAACTAATTTGTTTACAAGTATAAAATCTCCAACTAAAAGAGTTGGCTTCATAGAGCCTGAAGGAATATTAAACGCTTGAACTAAAAAAACTCTTATTAAAGATACTACAATTACAATATAGAGAATAGTTTTTATAGGATGAATTAAGGATCTTTCTTTTTTTTCTTCCATCTATTTTATGCTCCATAATCCTTTTTGCTCTTTTCTTGCTTTTCTAAAACATTCTAAGAAATCATCTTTATATTTGACATTAGGAGGAATAGTCAAAGGGAAAGCATATCCTTCACATATAATTTTTTTATTTACCATCTCTCCTGAAGGAAGCCATACATAAGCAAGGAGTCTTCCATATTTATCTTGTGGTTCTACATCAAATTCTAAATATACAGTTTCACCTTTTTTCAACAATTTTTTTGTAAACTCTTTTGCATAATTTCCAAGTTCAACAACTTCTTTCAGATTTTTTCTTGTTTCCTTAGATTGGATTTTAGCTCTTTTGTTTATTCTACTTTCTGGTGTATCAATTCCAATTAACCTTACCCTAAATTTTAGATTTTTTAATGTTTTTCTATCATTAAAAGTAGTTTTTGGTATTTTTACAATTATAGTATCTCCATCTATTACATAAACAACTTGAGCTTTAACAAAATCAGCCTTTATTTTTTCTTTAGAAATAAATGGCAGCTGAAAAGCAAAAGAAAAATTAATTAAAAATAAAATTACTAATAAAATCTTATTTTCTTTCAACGTTTACCTCATCTGTTTCTATAGTTGGTTTTTTTATAGATATAGGTGAAATTTTTACAAAATTTTCTATTTCTGTATCAAAATTATCAAGTATAAAACTTGCTCTTTCACTATTTGTATATGCTTTATGTTTTATTAAAAGTTCTTTTATATCTTCTTTATCCTCATTATCAATTTCATCTATAAATACATATGATTTATTTATATTATTTTCCATTTCTCCTTCAGGATCATATACATAAGCAACACCACCTGTCATTGCTGCTCCGAAGTTTTTACCAGTTTTTCCGAGAACAATAACTTTTCCATTTGTCATATATTCACAGCCATGATCTCCAACTCCTTCAACAACAGCAATTGCTCCACTATTTCTTACTGCAAATCTTTCTCCAGCTATACCTGCTGCAAATAACATTCCTCCAGTAGCACCATATAAAACTGTATTTCCTAAAATAACATTTTCATACGATTTTCCTTTAAATTCTTTTGGAGGTTTTATTACTATTAATCCTCCAGCCATTCCTTTTCCTACATAATCATTTGCTTGACCTGTAAGTATTAATTCAAGTCCTTTTATACAAAATGCTCCAAAAGATTGTCCTGCAGTTCCATGTAAGTTCAGTTCTATTTTCCCTGTTTTTAAACCTTTATCTCCATATCTTTTTGCTATTTCATGGGCTACTTTTGTACCAACAGATCTATAAGTATTTTTTATAACATAAAATCCAGAAAATACCTCATCTTTTTCTATAGCAGGTAAAGCATCTTTTAATATTTCATCATCAAAAGGTTTTGATGGAGGATCATTTCTATCTACAACTGATTTTATAGGTTTATCTTTTGGTGGTTTAACAAGTATTGGAGATAAATCTATAAATTTAGCTTTATAATGGTCTGTTGGTATTTTTGGTTTAATTAAATCTGTTCTTCCAACAATATCATCTAAGGATTTATATCCCATAGAAGCTAAGAACTCTCTTGTTTCATTTGCAAGATATTCAAGGTATCTTATTACATGCTCAGGTTTTCCTTTATATTTTTCTATTAGTACTGGATCTTGAGTTGTAATTCCTACTGGACATGTATTTAAATGACATTGACGAGCCATTACACAGCCTTCTGCTATCATTAAAGCTGTTCCAAATCCAAACTCTTCAGCTCCAAGTAATGCCCCTATTATTACATCTCTACCTGTTTTTATTCCACCATCAACTCTAAGTTTTACTCTTCCTCTTAAACCATTTTCTATTAATACTTGTTGTACTTCAGAAAGTCCAAGCTCCCATACAACTCCTGCATGTTTAATAGATACAAGAGGAGATGCTCCTGTTCCACCATCATGTCCAGAAATATGAATTATATCTGCGAAAGCTTTAGCTACCCCTGATGCTACTGTTCCAATTCCTGTTTCTGCAACTAATTTTACTATTACTTTTGCTTTTGGATTTATCTGTTTTAAATCGTATATAAGCTGTGCTAAATCTTCTATTGAGTATATATCATGGTGAGGAGGAGGTGATATTAAAGTTGTTCCAGGTTTTGCTTTTCTTAAAAATGCTATATAAACATCTACTTTTTTCCCAGGAAGTTGTCCACCTTCTCCTGGTTTTGCTCCTTGAGCTATTTTTATTTCAATCTCTTCTGCTGAATTTAGATATTCAGGGGTTACGCCAAATCTACCTGATGCAACCTGTTTTATTTTAGAATTTTTAATTGTTCCATATCTTGCAGGATCTTCTCCACCTTCACCTGAGTTTGATTTACCACCTATGGTATTTAAAGCTTCTGCAATTGTTTCATGGGCTTCTCTACTTAAAGCACCAACAGACATTCCAGCACCAACAAATCTTTTCATTATCTCTTCTACTGGCTCAACTTCTTCTATTGGTATAGGAGGTCTATCACTTACTATCTCAAATAAATCTCTAACATTAACTGGCTTTTCAAGATAAGCATTTTCAGAGAATACTTTATATTCTTCCCAGCTTTCTCCTCTAACTGCTCTATGAAGTGCTGTTAATGCTTTAGGATTCCAAGAGTGGAACTCTCCATTTCTTCTATGTCTATACTCTCCTTCATATTCTATTTCCACTTTATCTTTGAAGAATATATCATTGTATTTAATAATTACTTCTTGAGCTATCTGTCTTATACCAATGCCACCAAGTTTTGAAGGAGTACCAGGGAAATATTTATCTATTAATTCTTGAGATAATCCCAGAGCTTCAAAAAGTCCTGAACCTCTATAACTTTTTATAGTAGCTATTCCCATTTTAGACATTATTTTAAGAAGTCCTTCATTTGTAGCCTTTTTATATCTTTCTACTGCTTCTTCAAAAGAGTATTTAAAGTTTTTATCTTCTTCTACTAAATTTCTTATTATCTGTATAGTTAAATAAGGATTTACAAGAGTTGCTCCATATCCAATTAAAAATGCTATGCTGTGAGTATCTCTGGCATCTGCAGTATCTGCAATTATACTAAACTTACTTCTTTTTCCTTTTCTTCTCATATATGTATTTACAGCAGAAACTGCAAGGCCCATAGGAATAGGAGCTCCTTCTATTGAAATATCTCTATCTGATAAAACTATTATTTCTTTTCCTTTATCTACTGCCTCTTCTACTCTTTGACATATTTCATCTAATTTTGGTTCTAAAGCAGTATCATAAGGTTCAAAAATTGCAGGAATTATTTCTACTTTATCTTTAAAAGAATTTATAAGTTCTTCAAGCTCATTATCAAGTATTACAGGTGAAGGAAAAACTAATTGATCTGCATGTTTTGGAGTTTCTGTAAGAAAGTTTTCTTTTTTACCTACATAAGTTTTTAAAGACATTACACTTTTTTCTCTTATTGGGTCAATTGGAGGATTTGTAACCTGAGCAAATCTTTGTTTAAAGTATGTAGATAAAAGTTTTGGTCTTTTGGATAAAACAGAGATTGGAGTATCATTTCCCATTGAATAAACAGGCTCATTAGCCTTTTCTATCATTTCTTTTATATAAAGATTAATATGGTCTTTGTCGTATCCAAACATCATAGCTTCTTTAGAAACATCCTTAGGCTCAATTTCTGGATAATCTGTAGCAGGGATAAACTCTTTCAGATTTTCTTTTACCCATTTTTTATATTCTTTTCCTTCAATAAGTTTATCTATAATTTCCTTAGATGTATAAACTTTTCCTTCTTTTGTATCTATTGCTATTTTGTCTCCGGGACCAAGTCTTCCTTTATATATTATTTTTTCTTCAGGTCTATCTACAACTCCAACCTCTGATGCTAAAATAACTTCCTCATCAGTAATTATATATCTTGCAGGTCTAAGACCATTTCTATCTAATTTTCCTATTACTACCTCTCCATCTGTAAATGCCAAGGCTGCAGGTCCATCCCATGCTTCAAAAATACAAGAAAAATACTCATAAAAAGCTTTTTCTTCTTCTGTTAATCTATCATCATTTTCATAAGCTCTTGGAACAAGAACATTTATAGCTTGTAAAGGATTTTTCCCAGAATGTACTAAAAACTCTATAGCTTTATCTAAGGATGCTGAATCACTTTCTTCATAATCAACTATTGGAAGTATATCTTCTGCAAGCTCTCCCCATATCTCTCTAACATCATCAGATTTTGCATTGAGCCAATTTCTATTTGCAGAAATTGTGTTTATTTCTCCATTATGAGCAAGCATTCTAAATGGCTGAGCAAGTCTCCAGTTTGGAAATGTATTTGTTGAATATCTTTGATGGTATAAAGCGATAGCAGATTTATAGCTTTCATCTTGTAAATCAGGATAAAAATATCTAAGTCTTGGTGCTGTTATCATTCCTTTGTAAACAATAGTTTTAGAGGATAAACTTGGTATATATAAATATTCTTGGTTTATTTTATGTTCTATTTTTTTTCTTAATATATAAAGTTCTTTTTCAAAATTATCTGTTTCTATACTTTCTTTTGATATAAAACCTTGCCATATTTCTGGCTTCGTAGATGCGGCTATCTCTCCAAGTTCTTCTTCATTTATAGGAACTTTTCTCCATCCTATAAATTTAAATTTTTCATTTATTATATTTTCTATCTGTTTTTTTATTTCATCTTCTTTTTCTTTATTTATAAAAAAAACTCCTACTGCAAAATCTTTTTCATCTGGTATATTCGGAATTTCTTTTTTGAAAAATTCATAAGGAATCTGGGTTAATATTCCTGCTCCATCTCCTGTTTTTCCGTCTGCACTAACTGCACCCCTATGGTTCAGGTTTGCAAGGGCTGTTAAACTATCATCAACTAATTTATGTGATTTATTTCCTTTTATATTTACTATAAATCCTACTCCACAAGAATCTCTTTCTAAAAGATTAAACAATTTTCCAACCTCTTTTTTTCTCGTTTGTAATCTATTATTATAATACTTATTCCTTATAATTAACAAATTAAATAATATGTTAAAATTCAGTTATAAATTTTTTACTGAGAGAATCAAGATGATTACAGAAATTTTATTTGAAGATTTTAGCAACTTTATAAAATTTGAAATAGAGCAAATCAAAAGGTTTCAATGTCCAAATGGCTTTTGTATAATGTATGTAAAACCTGAATTTTCGAAGGATTTTAAAAAATTAAAGGAAATTTTAAAAGAGGCTTTAAGAAGTAGTGATGTTATAGCTTCAAAAGATGAGCATATTTTTTTAATTCTTACAGGTGTTGATAAACAAGGAGCAGATTTTGTAAGGAAAGCTATCTATGATTTTTTTGAAGGAAATGTTGTAGAGTATTATGTTGATTATCCACAAGATGCTTTAACAAAAGATGAACTTATAAAAAAGCTTACAGACGATATTTATAAAAAATTTGGAATTAACTTAAAGCATTATTTTGCTAAATGAAAGAAATAATTTTTTATATAAAAAAGAATAAATTAGCATATCTATCTTTCTATATACTTATAGTTTTGTATTTTCTAGCTATTTTTGCAGACTTTATAGCTCCATATCCTTATGATATACAGCATAGAGATACTCCTTATCATCCTCCTACTCAGATTCATTTTTTTGATAAAAATGGCAATTTTTCTTTAAGGCCTTTTGTATATGAGTATAAGCTTGTAGATCCAATTTTTAAAAGATACAAGATAGATTATACAAAAAAACATTATATTTATTTTTTTGTGAAAGGAGATAAACATTATCTTCTAGGATTGATTCCAACATTTACCCATCTTTTTGGAGTTAAAGAAGGTAAAATTTTCTTACTTGGAGCAGATCATTTAGGGAGAGATATATTTTCAAGGCTTTTATATGGTGCAAGAATTTCATTATCTATTGGTATTGTTGGAGTTTTAATATCTTTTGTAATTGGTGCTTTAGTTGGAGGAATTTCAGGATATTTTGGAGGATATATAGATAATATTCTCATGAGAATATCGGAAGTAATTATGTCTTTCCCAGGATTTTATCTTATGCTTGCTTTAAGGGCTATCTTTCCTATTACTTTATCTTCTGTTGAGGTATATTTTTTAATAGTTGTAATACTTTCATTTATAGGATGGGCAGGACTTGCAAGGGTTATTAGAGGAATGGTTTTATCTATCAGAGAACAAGATTTTGTTTTAGCGGCAAGAAGTTATGGAGCTTCTTCTTTAAGAATAATTACAAAACATATACTTCCTAATACATTTTCTTATCTTTTAATAGCGGCAACTCTTTCTATTCCTGGATATATTCTTGGAGAAAGTGCTTTATCACTTCTTGGACTTGGTATTCAAGAACCTTATGCAAGCTGGGGGAATATGCTTGCAGCTGCAAGAAGTATTACTGCTATTTCTAACTATCCTTGGATTTTATCGCCAGGAATTGCTATATTTATTACTATACTTGCTTTTAATCTTCTTGGAGATGCATTAAGAGATGCCTTAGATCCAAAATTTAGAAAAAATTTATGAGGTAATAATATGAAAATAAAAGTTAAGTATAGGGGCAAAGAACAGGTTTTAGATATTAATAAAGAAAAAATAACTGCTTTAGATATTTTAAAATCATTAAATCTATCTTCCGAACATGCTTTTGTTGCAGTAAATGGAGAACTTGTTTCAGAAGATTATATAATAAAAGAAAATGATAATATAAAAGTTATAAATGCTATTTCTGGAGGAAAACAATGAATGAAACTTTTGAACTAATATTGACAATTGTTGTTTTTGGATTAATGTTTGGGGGAATATTTGCTTTAATGATTTATTGGTCTAAAAAGAATACAGTGGTAGATGAAAGAGATAAAAAGTGGTATAAAGATGAAAAAACTAAAGAAGAACAGTAGATGTACTATATGTAAAGCAAAAGGTGAAAAAGAAAAGGCTATAATCTATCTTCCTCATCATAGACTTACTTTATGTAAAAAGCATTTTATAAGCTGGTTTGAAAAAAGGGTAGAAAAAACAATAAAGGAATTTAAAATGTTTTCTACCAATGACAAAATATTAGTAGCAGTATCTGGAGGAAAAGATAGTCTTGCTTTATGGAATGCTTTAACAAAACTTGGATATGAAGCAGATGGTTTTTATATAAATCTTGGTATAGATCAATATTCTATAGATTCTAAAGAACTTGCTTTAAATTTTGCAAAAAAAATAGGAAGAGAATTACATATTCTTGATTTATCAAAAGAGATAGCTACAATTCCTCAATTAAAAGAAATATCAAATCGTCCTGCATGTTCTGCTTGTGGGACTGTTAAAAGATATTATATGAATAAATTCGCAAAGGAGAAAGGATATTCTATTATTGCAACCGGCCATAATCTTGATGATGAAGTAGCAGTACTATTTGGAAACACTTTAAAATGGGATATAGATTATTTAAAAAGACAGTATCCTGTTTTAAAAGAGGAAAATGGATTTATAAGAAAAGTAAAACCTCTTTGTAAAATAACAGAAAAAGAAAGTGCTTTATACTCATTTTTAAATAACATTGACTATATAGAATATGAATGTCCATTTTCAGTAGGAGCATCTTCTATAGAGTATAAAGAGTTTTTAAGTAGATTAGAAGAAAAGCATCCTGGAACAAAACTTCAGTTTTATACAAATTTCTTAAAAAAGATGTATCCATTATTAAACAAAGAAAAAGAAAAAAAAGAAGAACTTAAATATTGTAAAATATGTGGAGAACCTTCATATAATGAGATATGTAGTGTATGCAAATTAAAACAAAAGGTTGAAAAGTTAGTAAACACTAACTATAATATAAATATGTAAAATAAAAAAGAGAGATGATAATGAAAAAAGTAATTGTCTTAGGTGGAGGAATTGCAGGAGTAGAAGCAGCTATTTCCTTAAGAAAATATAACTTTGATGTTGAACTAATATCAGATAGAGATTATCTTTATGTATATCCTATATCTATATGGATACCAACAAAAGAGAAAAAGTTTGAAGATGTAATAATACCTTTAGAAGATATTGCAAAAGCACATAAATTTAAATTTACAAAAGCATCTGTTTCTACAGTAAACAAAAATGGTTTTGAACTTGAGGATGGTACAAAAAGAGATGATTTTGATTATTTAGTTATAGCCTTAGGTCAAGCAAAGAAAAAACATAAAGGAATAGAAAATACATACTCAATCTGTTCAAAACCTGAAGAAACTTTAAAGTATACAGAAAAATTAGAAGAAGTAATAAATAAAGGAAAAGGAACATTATGTTTTGGATTTGGAGGAAATCCACAAGCAAAAGAGTCTGTTAGAGGTGGTCCAGTCTTTGAACTTTTATTTAATGTTGATTATTATTTAAGAAAAAAAGGAATTAGAGAAAATTTTGAACTTGTTTTCTTTGCTCCAATGCCAAAACCAGGAGAAAGACTTGGAGAAAAAGCTTTACAACTTATGGATAAAATGTTTAAAAAACTTAATATAAAGAAAATAACAGGTAAAAAAATAAAAGAGTTTGTTTTAGATGGAATTATTTTTGAAGATGATTCAAAGCAGTATTCAGATTTAACATGTTTTATAGCGGCAGGAGATGGGCATCCAGCAGTAAAAGCAGGAGATTTACCTCAAACTGAAGCAGGATTTATAAAAATAGATAAAACAAATAAAGTTGAAGGTCTTGAAAATATTTATGCTATTGGGGATAGTGTAGCCTTAGAAGGTCCTTCTTGGAAAGCAAAACAAGGCCATTTAGCAGAAGTAATGGCAAGAAATGTAGCATTTAATATAGCATTAAAAGAAGGTTTAGAAAAAGGAGAACCTAAAAGTTATATAGAGCATATAAATATATTATGTCTTATGGATATGGGAAATGGTGGTGGACTTGCTTATAGAGATGATAAAAAAGCCATGCTTATACCACTACCAATAATTGGACATTGGATGAAAAAAGGATGGGGAATTTATTATAAGCTTACTAAACTTGGTAAATTCCCTAAAATTATCTAACTTAAACTACTTTTATATTTATAGGCTTACTTACCCAAAGTCCATGTAAATTACAATATCCAAGACCTTTAAGGGTTGTTTCACCTTTATTATCTATTTTAATAGTAAAGGTAGCTTTTGGAGCTCCTTGAGTGGCTCTAAATGTTGCTTTTGCTACTTCATACTGGCCAATCCATAAAGCAACTGATTCTATCCAGTGTGTCATTAAATTTGGATGAGGATGATAATATCCAACTTCTACATAAACATCAAACCATTCACCAGCTTTAACTTGCTTAGGAGCTTTTACATATGGAGTA
This sequence comes from Hydrogenothermus marinus, assembly GCF_003688665.1. NCBI lineage: Bacteria > Pseudomonadati > Aquificota > Aquificia > Aquificales > Hydrogenothermaceae > Hydrogenothermus > Hydrogenothermus marinus. The sequence continues at coordinate 14,103 of NZ_REFO01000013.1, read as the reverse complement.
TGTTTTCTTCCAAAAGTAGTTTCTAAATCAGGACCATATAAAGGAATTTTGCTTTCCTTAGCTTTAGCTATTTCAGGTATTATAATTCCACTTCCTAAAACAACACCTGTTGCAAGAAATGTGTTTTTTATGAAATTTCTTCTATCCATCTTTGTTCCTCCTATGAATTTATAAGAATAAATTTAAATTTATATTCTTTTAGCTTATATATTTATGATAAAGATTCAAGTTTTTTGTTTTGAGACTATACGTTGAAAAATTCACAAAAACAAAAAAGCATTTTAGAAATCAATTACATAAATTTTATCTAAATTCTAAGTATGTCCATCTAACAAGTTAGATGGACATTTAAAAATATTATTTATCTTTTTTAGGTACTAATGTAAATGTCATATTTCTTCCTTCTTTTTTAGGAGGCTTTTCTGCTTTACCTACTTCTTTGACATCTTCTATTATTCTTTCTGCAAGTTGTTGCCCTATTTCTGGATGAATATTTTCTCTTCCTCTAAACATTATTATGACTTTAACTTTATTGTTATCTTCTAAAAATTCTCTTATATGTTTTACCTTTGTTTCATAATCATGTTTTTCTATTTTAGGTCTAAATTTTATCTCTTTTACATGCTGAATATTCGCTCTTTGCTTTTTCTTTGCTTCTTTTTCTTTTTTCTGTTGCTGAAATTTATACTTTCCATAATCCATTATTTTACATACAGGAGGGTTTGCATTAGGGGAGATTTCTACTAAATCTAAATCCTTTTCTTCAGCAAGACGTAAAGCTTCTTCTATAGGTACAATGCCTAAGTTTTTGCCTTCATCGTCTATTAACCTGCACTCCCTTGCTTTTATTTGTCTGTTGATTCTTAACTCTTGAATGGCTAATTTACCTCCAATTTTATTTCAAAATTTTTGTTTTCAATTATACTATGCTTTTTAAATTCTTCTCGTGGAGATTTAAAGTCTTGTCTATAATGTACACCTCTACTTTCTTCTCTATTTAAAGCAGACAAAGTAACTGCTTTTGATAAATATAAAATATCTAATATATATACTGGTGAAAAATGATTTTGAACATCTTCTATTAGATTTTCAATAGATTTCAATGCCAATTTTAAAGATTCTCTATCTCTTATTAATCCTACTTTATTCCACATTAAATTTTTTAAAGTATATATGATTTCTTCCTTTTTATTATCGGTTAAATCTTTTTTGTATTTTATTTTATTGCTTATATTTATCTCTTTTATTTTTTGATACATATTATATAAATAAACCCCATAAGCTGTTTTACTACCAAAAGTTATACATTCAAGAAGAGAATTACTTGCTAACCTATTTGCACCATGAACACCACTGCAACTTGCTTCTCCAACTGCAAATATTCCTTCTACATTTGTTTTTCCAGAAGGGTTTGCCTCAATTCCTCCTATTGAAAAGTGAGCTGCAGGACTTACAGGAACTTTATCTATGCTATCTAATAGATTGTATTCTTTTAATAAAGAGTATATAGTTGGAAATCTTTCTTCTAAATTTATTCCTTTTTCTATTAAAGGTTTTAGATTTAAGAAAACTTTACTTCCTTCTTTTTCTTTTTCAAAAATAGCTCTTGCAACTTCATCTCTTGGAGCAAGCTCATTAGTAAATCTATTTCCTTTTTCATCTATTAAAATAGCTCCTTCTCCTCTTATAGCTTCTGTTATTAAATAAGCTGGAGTATGTGGTAAATTTAATGCAGTAGGATGAAATTGTATAAATTCAATGTCTTTTAATCTACAACCTGCTCTAAATGCTTTTAATATTACATCTCCACCAATGTTATAAGTAGAAGTATTTCTTTTAAAAAGAGGACTATAACCACCAGATGCTATAACTAAGGATTTAGCATATATTACTTTTTTTTCTTTTTTATTGCTTACAATAACACCTACAAATTTATTATCTTCTGTTAATATCTCTTCTAAATAGAAGTTTGTTTCAAAATACTTGTTATCTAAATTTTTATATAAAAATTTACCTATTTCTTTACCTGTTTTGTCTTTTACATGTAATACCCTTCTTTTGCTATGAGCTGCTTCTCTTGTTAATTTTATATAACCTTTCTCATCTTTATCAAATTCAAGTCCGTTATTTATTAAATCTACTACTCTTTCAAGACCTTCTTCTACTAATATTTCTACATTTTTTTCAATACATAAACCTTTCCCTGCATTTATAGTATCTTTAAAATGAAGTTCAGGGCTATCATCTTTTCCTATTGCTGCTGCAAGCCCACCTTGAGCTAAAAAAGAGTTTGATATACCAACATTTTTTTTAGTAAGAATGATAAACTTAGAGCCTAATTCTTTTAATTTGTTTGCTACAGAAAGACCAGCAATACCTGCTCCAACAATGATTGTATCTACTTTTTCAGAAGGAAAATCTTTTGTATTAAAATTTGTGAAATATCTATCCATTTATAACTTTTGTAGAAGATTTTATATCATTAAATATTTTTATAAACATTTTATTAAGTTTCTCCGGATTATGTCTTGCATAACTACCTTCATCAAGTAAATCATCAGAATATATTTTAATTCCCATTTTTGAAATGTTTGCTGCATCAATTACCACTGGTTCTGCATGCTCCTTAATATATCTCTCTAAAACTTCATTAGGTGGAAGTTTAGTATTTACTATAACATAATCTATAAAATGTTTTCCTACTGTTTTTTCAATGGCTTTTATATGATCTGATACTGTATAATCATCAGTTTCTCCATACTGAGTCATAACATTTGAAATATAAATTTTTACTGCCTTTGATTTTACAAGAGCCGTAGATATTTCTTTAACTAATAGGTTAGGTATTATACTTGTATATAAACTTCCTGGACCAAGAATAATTAAATCTGCATTAAGGATTTTTTCTATTGCTTCAGCAGGTGCTTTTACATCTTCAGGCTCAAGCCATATTTTTTCTATTTTTGCTATTAATTTTTTTCCATATTCTGTTATCTGAGTTTCCCCTTTTATTATTTTTCCATCTGAAAATTTAGCTACAATATCAACATTTTCATCTGTAGAAGGTATTATTCTACCTTTTATTTTTAAAATATCAGATGTTGTTTCTATTGCATCTAAAAAATTCCCTGTAATTTTTGTTAAAACTGTTAAAAATAGATTCCCAAAACTATGTCCTTTTAATCCTTCCCCTTCTTGAAATCTATATTGAAAAACCTTAGTAAGAATATCTTCATCTTCAGCAAGAGCTACTATACAGTTTCTAACATCTCCTGGTGCAGGAATTCCCATTTCTTCTCTAAGTCTTCCTGAGCTACCTCCATTATCTGCAACAGTAACTATAGCTGATAAATCTTCTATATAATCAGGTACTAATTCTTTTAATCCTCTAAGTAAATTTGAAAGTCCTGTTCCTCCGCCTATCGCAACTACTTTCATTTTATATCACCTTTTAAAAATTTTTTTATATTTTCTTTATTTATTTCGTTTATTATACCTTTTTCTGTAATTATTGCAGTAATATTTTCAGCTGGGGTAATATCAAAACTATAATTTAAAGCTTTTGTTTCAATAGGTGCAATAGCACAACCACCACATTTTTTAACTTCATTTTCATTTCTTTCTTCTATAGGAATATCTTCTCCTTTTTCTGTTTCAAGATCAAATGTTGTTGTTGGAGCAGCTACATAAAATGGTATATTATACTCTTTTGCAAGTACTGACAATGTAAAGGTTCCTATTTTATTTGCTACGTCTCCATTTGCAGTGATTCTATCAGCTCCAACTATTATTACATCAATTAAGCCTTTTGATATTAAAAATCCTGCACTATTATCAGTAATAAGATAATGGGGAATTCCTTCTTGTACCAGTTCCCATGCAGTAAGTCTTGCACCTTGCAAATATGGTCTTGTTTCGTCTACATATACTGTTATATCTTTTCCTTCTTCATAAGCACTTCTTATTACTCCTAATGCTGTTCCCCAGCCAGAAGTTGCAAGGGCTCCTGTATTACAATGAGTTAATATGTTAGCTTTTTTAGGAATTAAAACCTGCCCATATCCTCCAATAGATTTATTAGCATGGTAATCTTCTAAATCTATTTTATTTGCTTCTTTAAAAAATGCTTTTACAAGTTCTTCTTTTGTTTTTTCATTTTTCCATTTTTCAAATTTTTTCCAAATTCTATCAAGTGCCCAAAATAGGTTTACTGCAGTAGGCCTTGTGTTTTTTAGAGTTTTTAAAACTTTTTTAGCATTCTCTAAGGGTTTTCCTTCTTTTATTAACTGTTTTACACCAATAGCAAATCCATAAGCTCCAACTATTCCAATTAACGGAGCCCCTCTAACTATCATATCTTTTATAGCTTTTGCAACATCTTCATATGTAGAAAGTTCTAACCATTCTTCTTCTAATGGTAGTTTAAGCTGATTTAAAACATATAATTTATAATTTTCTACTTTTATAGGTCTAATGTCTTTTAGTTTTCTCATTTTTCCTTTTTCATATCCTTATAATAATCTTTTACTGTTAATATAGCCATTATACCAAATACTATTATAGTTAATATACCAACAAATATTATCATTGCCTCAACTATTTTTCCATTTTCTTAATAGCCTTTATTATTGAAAGCCAAAGATATAAATTAAATATAAGCGCAAAAAGTAAAAAGTAATAGATAAAGCATATATTCATAAATTTTTCCATTAAAGTTATAGAACCTATTCCTGCTCCAACTGTTAATAATAATAGATAAAGTTCTAAATATTCCTTCTTTTATTTTTAAATTTTCTATTTCTATCTTTTTAAGCCCCATCTCTTTTTGTTTTTTATTCATTATTTTATCTTTGCAACTGTATCAACAATATCTACTACATCTTTTATTTTAGCTTTTATAAACTGTCCAGGGCTTACTGGCTCTGTAGTTTCTATGTATGTAATTCCATCTATTTCATAAGCAGATCTGTAAGTTCTACCAACTGGAAGACTTTCCCATTCTTCTGAAAATCCATCTACTAAAATTTCCATTTCTTTTCCTATCAAACTTTTATTTTTTTCTTCTGTTATTTTTTCTTGAATTTCTAATATCTCATTTTTTCTTCTTATTTTTTCTTCTTTTGGAATATTATCTTGAAATCTTTCATAATCTGGTGTTCCTTCTTCATATGAATACTCAAATACTCCAAGCCAATCAAATTTTGCATTTATTATAAAATTTTTCATATTCTCAAAATCTTTTTCTGTTTCTGTAGGATAACCAACTATTACAGATGTTCTTATTGCAAGTTCTGGAATATATTTTTCTTTCCATTCTAAAATTTTCTCTATTTTCTTTTCCCTATAACCTCTCATCATATCTTTTAAGACTTTATCTTCTGAATGTTGAATAGGCATTTCAAAATATTTAACAACTTTTTCACTATCTCTTATATTTTTTATAAGATCTTCATTTACAGTTGTAGGATATAAGTAATAAAGCCTAATCCATTTTATTTCATCTATTTTTTCTATTTCTTTAATTAAATCCCAAAGTTTTGGCTTTCCATAAAGGTCTGTTCCATAATAACTTGTATCTTGAGATACTATATTTATTTCCTTTACTCCTTGTTCTGCTAAAATTTTTGCTTCATTTACAATATCTTCTATAGGTCTGCTTCTATGTTTCCCTCTAATATTTGGAATTGCACAAAAGCCGCAAGTATGATCACAACCTTCTGAAATTTTAAGATAAGCAGTATGTTTTGGCGTAGTTAAAATTCTATTTTGATATAAAGGTAGATCAATATTAGAAGATAATCCTATTTTTTCTGGAATTTTAAACTCTTCTTTTAAGTCTACAAACATATCTACTTCTGGAATTTCTTTCTCAAGCTCTTTTTTATATCTTTCTACAAGGCATCCTGTAACTACTACTTTTTTATTTGAATTTTCTTTTAATTTTGTAGCTTCTAAAATTGTATTTATAGATTCTTCTTTAGCAGGTTCTATAAATCCACAAGTATTTATAAGAATAATATCTGCTTCTTCTGGATTTGAAACAAATTTTGCATTTGAAGCATTTAATTTTCCAAGAAGATTTTCTGTATCTACTAAATTTTTAGGACATCCTAAGCTTATTACTGATATTTTCAATTGCTTACCTCTTTATATAGCTTGTGAAAATCTTTTTTCTTTTTTAGCAAGAGTATATATATCAAAATTTACTGCTATATTTCTTATTAAAAGTCTACCTGCAGGTGTAATATCTATTCTATCTTCATAAATTTTTAGAAGACCATCTTGTTCTTGTTCTTTTAATCTTTTTAGCTCTTCTGAAAAATATCTATCAAAATCTATATTATATTTTTCTTCTATCTCTCCTTTATAAAGTTGGAAATGAGACATTAACCTCATAATTACATCTCTTCTTATAATATCATCTTGGTTTAGTTTTATTCCTCTTACTGTTGGGAGTTCTCCTCTTTCAACTGGCTCATAATAATCTCTTAAGGTTTTTGCATTTTGAGCATAAGCGTCATAAAGCATACTTATTGAAGTAGCTCCAAATCCTATAAGCTCAGCTTCTGCATGGGTTGTATAACCTTGAAAATTTCTATGAAGTGTTCTTTCTCTTTGAGCTATTGCAAGTTCATCATCAGGTTTTGCAAAATGATCCATTCCTATAAATATATAACCTGCTTTTGTAAATTTATCAATTGTCATTTTTAATATTTCCAGTTTTTCTTCAGGAGGTGGAAGGGTTTTTTCATCTATCATTCTTTGAAGTCTTTTAAGCCATGGTACATGGGCATAATTAAATGTTGCTATTCTATCTGGATTTAACTGTATTGTTTTTTCTACTGTTTTTGTAAAACTTTCTAATGTTTGGTAAGGAAGTCCATATATTAAATCTATATTTACACTTTCAAACTCAGCTTCTCTTAACCAGTTCATTACATTAAATATCATCTCTTCAGGTTGAATTCTATTTACTGCTTGTTGAACTTTTGGATTAAAATCTTGGACGCCAAAACTTGCTCTATTAAAACCAAGCTCTCTAAGTAAAAATATTCTATCTTTATCTACATGCCTTGGATCAAGTTCTATAGATATTTCTGCATTTTCATCAAAAATAAATCTTTTTTTTATCTCTTTAAAAAGCTCAATAGTTTGATTATCTTCAAGATAGTTTGGAGTTCCACCACCCCAATGAAGTTGAACAACTTTTCTATCCTTATCTATATATGAAGAAACAATATCCATCTCTTTATATACATGCTCTAAATATGGATTAGATACTTCTTTTCTTCTTGTAATAATTACATTACAACCACAAAAATGACATGCACTTTCACAAAAAGGAATATGAAAATATAAAGATAAAGGAGTTTTTCTTTCATTACTTTCTATTAATTTTTGTTTATAATCTTCAGGTGTAAAATCTTCTGAGAACTCTTGAGCAGTAGGATAGCTGGTATACCTTGGGGCAGGTTTTGCATATTTTTTTATTAAATCTATATCAAACTTTACTTCTTGTGGTAAGTATGCCATTTTTAAACTCCTTAAATGTAAAATATGTTGAAATTATATCATTATATATTATGCAATTATTTGGATTTTGGTATCTTTGTAATATATTATAGTTTTATATCTTAATATAGAGGTAAGATTATGTATCCAAAAATAAAACCAATAAATGAAACTACATATAAAGTAATTTTCAAAGATCCTTTTAAAAGTCCTGTTTTTATAAAAAATGAAGATGAATTAAAAAATCTTGTTGAAGATTTATTAAATAAAGGTAAAAGAGAGGAAGCAAAAGAATTAGCTACTCAGTGGGTAAATCTACAAAAAAAACATTTCAAAATAAATTATAAAGGTAAATTTTTAAATCTTGGAACAAAAACTATTATTATGGGAATTTTAAATATTACTCCTGATTCATTTTCAGATGGAGGAATTTATTATAAAAATATAGAAAAAGCGGTTGAAAGAGCTTCTCAAATGCTTGAAGAAGGAGCAGATATAATTGATATTGGAGGTGAATCAACAAGGCCCGGAGCAACTCCTGTTCCAGTAGAAGAAGAACTTGAAAGAGTATTACCAATTATCCAAGCAATAAGAAAAGAGCTTGGCAATAAATTTTTTATATCAATAGACACTTATAAATCTAAAGTAGCAGAAGAAGCTTTAAAAGCAGGAGCAGATATAGTAAATGATATAAGCGCTATGAGCTTTGATAAAAATATGGCAAATGTAGTTTCAAAATTTGATTGTCCAGTAATTTTAAATCATATAAAAGGAACACCACAAAATATGCAAAAAGATATATATTATGATGATGTAATAGATGATATAGTTCTTTTTCTTTCTGAACATATAAACTATGGAATAAAGAAAGGAATAAAAAAAGATAGGTTTATAATAGATCCAGGTATTGGTTTTGGTAAAAAAGTAGAACATAATGTGGAAATAATAAAAAGACTTGAAGAACTTAAAATATTAGGCTTTCCAATCTTAATAGGAATATCAAGAAAATCTTTTATTGGATCTATATTAAAAAATCTACTTGGAAAATCTGAATATCCACCGAAAGAAAGATTAAATGGGACTCTTGCGGCTACTGCTTATGCAGTAATAAAAGGAGCTCATATTGTTAGAACCCATGATGTAAAAGAAACTGCAGAATTTTTAACAATCTTAGATACTATAAGAGGATACAAGATTGTATGAATTTTTAGAAGTAATAAAAAGCATAGGATGGAATGATTTATTAGATATATTTTTAGTATCTATAATTGTTTATTATCTTCTTAAATTTCTTCTTGGTACAAGAGGTTGGCAGATATTAATAGGTATATTATCTTTATTAATTGTATGGTCTATAGCAAAAATTCTAAACCTTACAACCTTAGCTTGGATATTTGATAATATATGGGCTGTAGGTTTTTTCCTTATTGTTGTAATATTCCAACCTGAACTTAGAAGAGCTTTAGCAAAAATTGGAGAAGGAGGACCTTTTTCAAGTTTCTTTTTATCTAAAAAGAAAACTATTGATGATGTAATTAGAGCAACTACTTTTTTAGCAGAAAGAAAAATAGGAGCTTTAATAGTTTTTGAGAGGAATATCTCTTTAGAAAATTATACTGAAGGATGTGTAAAATTAGATGCAGATGTAAATTTAGAGCTAATAATTAGTATATTTATACCTCAAACACCTTTACATGATGGGGCAATAATAATAAAAGATCAAAAAATATTTTCAGCAAGATGTTTCTTACCACTTACAATAAATCCATACATAGATAAAAATATAGGAACAAGACATAGAGCAGCTATAGGTATTTCAGAAGAAACAGATGCAGTTGCAGTAGTTGTTTCAGAAGAAAGAGGAGAAATATCTGTTGCAGTTGGAGGAAATCTTTATAGGAATTTGGATTCTTTAGCTTTAAGAAATATATTATCTGAGCATTTAGGATTAAACAAAAAAGGAATACTGTCTAAAATTCAGAAAAAAGGTAAGAAAAAGTGAAAGATCTAATATTAAATAATCTACCTTTAAAAATATTAGCCTTAGTTATATCTTTTTTATTATGGCTAAATATAAATGTGGCTCAAAAAACAAAACTACAGTTTACAAACGATATAAAAGTTGAAAACATACCGAATAATCTTATAATAAAAAAAGTATATCCAGACAAGGTTGTTGTTGTTTTAGAAGGATCAAAGAAAAATATTAACAAACTTGATATATCAAAAATCCAGTCTGTTGTAGAAGGCCAAAATCTAAAGGAAGGAGAAAATAAATTAAAAGTTAAAATTAAAGGAAGTTTAAAAGATTTCAAGATAATATCTATAAAACCAAAAGAAGTTATAATATATACAGAGAAAAAGAAGTAAGAGGAAGGTATGAAAAAAAATAAAGGTTTCACTTTATTAGAACTTTTAGTTGTTATTGTAATTTTATCACTTCTTGCTGCTTTACTTGTACCAAAACTTACAGGTAGAGTTGATGAAGCAAAAATAGATACTACTAAAATACAGTTAAAAGAAATAAAAAGAGCTTTAGAAATGTATAAAGTAGATAATGGTACATATCCAACAACAGAACAAGGTTTAAAAGCACTTGTTAAAAAGCCAGATACCCCACCTGAGCCTAAAAAATGGAGACAGTACTTAGAAAAAGTACCAAAAGATGGATGGGGGAATGAATTTATATATGTATATCCTGCAGAAAATCATCCATTTGAACTAAAATCTACGGGTCCAGATGGGGAACTTGGGACAGAAGATGATATATCAGTTTGGGATGAGCAATAAAGGTTTTACCCTTTTAGAAGTAGTAGTTGCAACTTTAATACTTGCAATATCTTTAACTGCTATTTTAAAAATATTTACAAACTATTTAACAGATTATGATTTTTCAAAAAATGAAATTGAAGATATTCAACAGGTAAAAAGATATATCTATGATATAAAAGAAGAAGATAGAGATATACCTAGTGTTGAAGTAAAATCAGAAGGATATAAATACGGAGTTGTGAAAAAAGTGTATCTTTATAAAGAAAAACCTATTTTATTTGATTATGTTCAATAAAAAAGCATTTACATTACTTGAACTTTTAATTGTAATTGTTCTTGTAATGATAGTTTTCTCTATTGGGGGAGCAGTTTTTATTAATAATATAAAATCATTAATTTTTTTCTCTTCAGATTTAACAAAAGAAAGCCATCAGATAGGATTTATTAATCAATTAACCTCTCAGCTTTACTCTAAGTACGAAAAAAGAGATATAAATATAAAAATAGATGAAAATAGAATCTCATTTTATACAGGCTATCCAATATTTTATGAAGGATTTGTAAGAGCAGAATATATTATAGAAAAAGATGAAAATAATAATTTTAAGAAAGTATATTATGAAGAATTTCCATACATAGATGGAAATTTAGGATTTGAAGGTTTAAAAAAAAAGCTTCATAGGTAAATTCAAAAATATAAAAATATCAGTTTATGAAAATGGAAGATGGTTTGTGAACTACAAAGGTAAAAATTTTCCTAAGGTTATAAAATTAGAACTTGATAAAAATACCTATTACATTACAGTTAATGCAGAGAAAAAAAGATGATAATTATATTTGTAATAGCCATAATCTCATCTTTAACATTTTTATTAACATCTACTGCTTACGATGTAGAGATTTATCAAAAGTATGTACAAGATTATAAAAATAAAGAGCAGTTATACTTAATCTCTGATACTGCAATAAAAGCAGTAGAGCAGTTTTTAAAAAAAGATGATTCATCTTATGATAGTCTCAACGATTTTTGGGCAAAAGAAATTCCAATAATTACTCAAGATGCACAAATTACATTAACAGTTATAGATCAAGAAAGATATTTAAATCCAAATATACTTATAAAAAATGATAGAAAAACAATAAATGAAAAAGTATTTCCTATTTTTGAAAGAATATTTGACAATTTAGGATATGATACTTCAATACTTTATAACATTATAGACTGGATAGATAAAGATGACATATCTCAAGGAGGCAAAGAAAATTATACAGATTATAAAGCAAAAAATGATTATATAGAAAGTTTAAATGAACTACGATTGATTGATGGAGTAGATGATAATATTTTTAATGGAAAAGTTAATGAAATTGGAGAATATGTACCAGGACTAAAGGATATATTTTCACCATACTTAAATGGAAAAATAAATATAAACACTGCCCCTATTTATATATTACAAGCTTTAGACCCTGCAATTGATAAACAGATAGCTCTGAATATTATTACATATAGAAAAACAAAACCATTTAAAAAAATAGATGATTTAGCTTTAGTAGATGGCATAAACTCAGATATTATTTACAGACTAAAAAAATTAAATATACTTGATATAAAAAGTGAAAACTTTCTTGTTGATATAAAGATAGAGTTTAGAGATAATACTTATCATATTATTGCTTTAATAAATAGAAAAGAAAAAAACACAAAACTTATCTGGAGAAAGATATATTAAGGTTAAAGTTATGAAAGATTTAGAAGAGATAAAAGATATTATTGAAAAACATAAAAATGAAATTAAAGAGAATTTTGGCGTTAAAAATATAGGAATATTTGGCTCATATGTTAGAGGAGAACAAAAAGAAAATAGTGATTTAGACATTTTAGTTGAGTTTAAGGAAGGACATAAAACATTTGATAATTATATGGATTTAAAACTATATCTTGAAAAAGTTCTTAACCTAAAAATAGACCTTGTAAGCAAAACTGCTTTAAAACCTAGATTAAAGACATATATACTAAAAGAGGTAATTTATGTCTAAGAGGGATTTAAATATTATCCTTGAAGATATTATTGAAGAAATTAATCGCATTAATAGATTTACTAAGGAAATAAATACATTAGAAGAATTTTTAAAAAATGAAGTTATAATCTATGCAGTAATGAAATCTCTTGAAAATATAGGTGAAGCAGTAAAACAAATTCCAGAAGAAAAAAGAAACTTATATCCAATAGAGTGGAGAAAAATAGCAGGATTAAGAGATATTTTAATACATCAATACTTTGGTATTGATATAGAAATAATATGGGATGTTATTAATACAAAATTACCTGATCTTGAAAAAGCAGTTAAATATTTATTAAAGTCTGGAGAAACATATTAATGGAAATATTAGGAATAGAAATTTATCCTGAAAAAAGAAAAATATATGCAAAATTAAATCCATTAAAAAAAGAAATAAAAATAATAAAACCCTCTTCAAAAGCAAAAGCTATAGCATCAATTCCTACTATTAAATCAACCTTTAGAATCTTTGAACTTGATATAAAAGAAAAATCAAAAATAAAAAAAGCAATAGAAACAAATATTTCAATAGAGTTTCCAAATTTTGAAAATTTAGAATATTCCTATTATCAATATAAAAACAAAATATTTTGTGTAATTACAAAAAAAGAATATATAGAACAAATAAAACAAAAATTTAATAATCTATCTTCAATAGATAGTGATATTTTTTCTATTATAAGAGTTTTGAATTTTAATAATATTACTTCAGGAGAAGTAATACATTTTTATAAAAATGAAGCATTTTATTTAAAAATTGAAAGTAACTTTCCAAAAGAAGTTAAGACAATAACTATAGAAGAAGCTAAAAATTTAGCTACAAATGATACATTCCTTTCAGGATATATACCAAAAAATATAAAAGGAAAAATACTTAATAACAGTTTAAATGAACCTTCATTAAATATAGCCTTTGGAAATATATTAAAACCAGCATATGAAATAGGGGTAGATTTTTTACATAGAGAAAGCAAACTATCATTAAAAACTTTAATAACTTTTTCTATTTTATTAATACTTACCTTTTTATTTATAAATATTGGCCTTTTTATAAAAGACTATCAATTAAAGAAAGAGTTAAATCTTACAAAAAGCAAAGAGAAAGAAATATATCTTAAATATTTTGGAGAAATTCCAGTTGATCCTTTATCTCAAGCAAAAGGAAAAGTTAAAAATCTAAATAAATCTAAAGAACACAAAAAAGATGTAGCAGATATTTTAGATTTTATTGGTAAAACAAAAAAAGATATAAATAATTTAAAAATTATGAATATAAAAGCATCTTTTGAAACTATTTCCATAAAAGGCTATGCATCTTCTATTGAAGATATTACAAAATTTACTGAAAACTTAAAAAAGAAATTTAGCTTTGTAAAAATAGTAGAAAGCTCAAAAGATGCTGATGGTAAAATAAGATTTAAACTTGAAATTAAATCATAATTACCATTTTTGTTTTTTCTGTAGTATAATCATTTAAGAAAAATACCCAACACTATTACATCTTGATTTTTTCATCAATTTATGGCTTAATATATATTTGCTGTTTTAAGCCCAGGTAGCTCAGTCGGTAGAGCACACCCTTGGTAAGGGTGAGGTCGCGGGTTCAAGTCCCGTCTTGGGCTTCAATGGGCTGGGAAAAAACATCTAAAATCACTGGAGGATAAAATGGCTAAGGAAAAATTTGTCAGAGAAAAAGAGCACGTAAACGTAGGTACAATAGGACACGTAGACCACGGGAAAACAACATTAACAGCA
>NZ_REFO01000012.1:195779-199910 GCF_003688665.1 Hydrogenothermus marinus | reverse complement strand
TTAGGTACTAAACTCGTAACATCTCCTTTATGAAAAGCAACATCTTTTACTATAGATGAGCTTATATGTATTAGTTCTTGAGACGGCATCATAAAAAAAGTTTCTACTTTTGCAAGATTATAATTTGTCATAGCTATTTGAAGTTCATACTCAAAATCTGTAAAAAGTCTTACTCCTCTTATTATTACATTTGTGTTATACTTTTTTACAAAATCAACAAGTAATGTATCAAATCCTTCAACTATAACTCTATCTTGGTATTTTTCAGTAGATTTTTTTATCATATCTATTCTTTCTTCCAATGAAAATAAAGGATTTTTGTTAGGATTTGAGGCTACTGCTACTATAACAGTTTCAAAAATATTTAAAGCTCTTTTTATTATATCTAAATGTCCTAAATGTATAGGATCAAAAGTGCCAGGATATACACATATTTTTTGTATCATTCTTCTCCTCTATACCAAAAAGATAAAACTGTATCTCCATATTTTCTCTCTTCATCTGCATTAAAACTATGATTAGATCTATGTTCCAATATAAAAATACCATTTTTATTTAGATGTTTTAATGCTTCTTCTATTAGTTTTTTATAATTTTTATATGAATAAGGTGGGTCAGCAAAAATTATGTCAAATTTATTTGGTGTATTTTGTAGAAATTTTAAAGCATCTTTTGAGATAATCTTAAAATCTTGTGAAAATTTTGATGCTTTTTTCTTTATATCTCCTGCCCTTTTCTTTTCTATTTCAACAAAATAAACAGGTTTCGCTCCTTTTTTTAATGCAGTAATTCCAATTTCTCCTGTTCCTGCAAAAAGGTCTAAAAAAGATTTATCTTGTACATCAAATAAAATATTAAATAAAGCTTGTTTAACCTTGTTAGATGTTGGTCTTAAATCTCTCATTAAATTGCCTACAGTTTAGTTTATTGCTATTATTATATAAGAATATATGACGAAAATTTAATAAAAAACTTAAAAAAGAGGAAAAATTTTTGAAAAAGTATTTGATTTTATTATTAATTAGTTTTACTGCTTTTGCTGGAAATATAGAGGTGTTTAATAGCTATAAACATTTTAAAAATGATTATGCAAAAAAAAGATTTTTAGCTGAAATGATTGATGACAAACTACCAGCCACTAAATTCCAATCTCAGATTGTTGATCTTGCAATAGGACTTCTTGGAATAAAATATAGATTTGGTGGTGAAACTGTAAATGGAATGGATTGTTCAGCCTTTGTTCAGAAAGTTTATCGTATGGCAGGGATTGATCTTCCAAGAACAGCAAGATACCAAGCACAATTTGGAATATTTGTTAGTAAAGAAGATTTACAACCAGGGGATTTATTATTTTTCCAAACATATGCAAAATTTCCTTCTCATGTTGGGATTTATGTAGGTGAAGGGAAAATGATTCATGCATCTTCTTCAGGGAAAAGAATTATAATATCTAATATAAATAAAGATTACTATTTAAGGCATTTTTTATTTGCAAAAAGAATATATTTATATGATCCTAAAGTAGCACTAAACACAGAGGTAAAAAATGGAAAAAACTAAAAGCACTACAATATTAGTTGTTAGAAAAGATGGAAAAACAGTAATTGCAGGTGATGGACAAGTTACTCTTGGAAATACTGTAATGAAAGCTACAGCAAAAAAAATTAGAAGATTAAATGAAGGAAAAGTTTTAGTTGGTTTTGCTGGTTCTGCTGCAGATGGTCTTGCTTTAATGGAAAGACTTGAAGAAAAATTAAGCAAACATAGAGGAAATCTTTTAAGAGCATCTGTAGAACTTGCTAAAGATTGGAGAACAGATAAATTCTTAAGAAGACTTGAAGCAGTTTTAATTGCCGCAGACAAAGATAATATGTTTTTAATATCAGGAAATGGAGATGTAATCCAACCAGATGAACCAATATTAGCAACAGGTTCAGGCGGAGATTTTGCAAGAAGTGCTGCATTAGCTTTATACAGAAATACAGATTTGGATGCAAGAAAAATAGCAGAAGAAGCTATGAAAATTGCAGGAGAAATATGTATTTATACAAACGATAACATAACAATTGAGGAGTTATAACAGGTAATAAATCTATTAACTACAGTTGTTATCAAGAAAAAATAATAGTTTCTATAATGTCAAGAATTTCTTCTAATTGTTCTTCAGGAAGTTTAGCTTTAAATTTTATATTTCTTGCTTTGTAATCAATGCTTTTTAGTTGATCTATTAACGCGTATCCTTTGATATTTCCTATTTCAATATATTTTTCAGTAGGATAACCTTTATATTTAGAAGTTATAGGAATTGCAAAACACATCCCTGTATTCTTGTTAAAAATATAATGGCTTACAACAACTACATATCTATTTCCTTTTTGTTCATGTCCTATAGATGGATTAAAATTTAAATGGATTATATCACCTTTTTTTGGAATGTAAATTACCATACTTCTTTTCCTACTTTACCCCAATCATACTCTTGATTTTCTTTATACTTTTCTTTAAATAATTCGTTTATATCCAATTTAGGTTTCCTTTTTTGTTTGGTAGGATAAATTACAAGCTTGCCATCTTCTATTTTAAGCTCTACTTTATCACCAATTTTTAAGCCTAACTCTTCTAAATATTTTTTAGGAATTCTTATACCTTGAGAATTTCCCCATTTGTTAATTGCAAGCATAATAAAACCTCATCTAATATTTATGTGTATATAAGTATATACAATTAAATTAAATTTTCAATAAAAACTCAACTGATATAGTTTATAATTTTAAAATATATAACAAAATTTAGTCAGGAGTTATAAAATAAAAGATTTTATATATTTTGAAGTAGCTCTTCCTCTTCCTTTTTATCAAAATTTTACCTACAAAATATCAAAACAAAAGTATGAGAGTTTACAAAATAAAAATCTAATAGGAAGAAGAGTTTTAGTACCTTTTAGAAATATTGGATATACAGGAATAATCACAAATTTAGTAGATGATATTGAAGAGTATGAAGATATATTAATAAAAGAGATAGAAGAAATACCAGATAACAAGCCTATTTTCACAGAAAAAGAGATAAATATAGCAAAAAAAATAGCAAACTATTATGTATCATCTCTTGGAATAACCCTTTATTATTTTATCCCTGAAGAACTTAGATGGAAGAAAAAAAATGGAAAATGGATAAAAAAATTTCCAGAAAATTATGTTTATAAACCAGTTTTAGACAAAGAAGAAAAATTATCAGATACTCAAAAACAGCTTTTAGAGTTTTTGATAGAAAATCAGCAAGCGACAGAACTTGAAATATTAGAAGCAGGTTTTAAAAAGCAAACTATAAACTCTTTACTAAAAAAAGGACTGTTAAAAAAAGAAAATCTTGTTTTCAAAAAAGAAAAAGCAGTTTTAAAACAAACAATAGAAATACCTTCTACAAAAATAAAAAAAGGATTATTTAATCTAAGTGGTAAACCAATACAAGAAAGATTTGTTTTTTATAAAAGACTAATATCAGGTTATCAAAAAGAAGGAAAAAGCTTAATAATCAGTTTTCCAAATATAATATCTATACAAAAAGCTTATGAGATTTTAAATGAAACTTTCCCAAATGTTTATATATATCATGATGCATTGCCAAGTAAAGAAAAAATCAAAACATGGTTCAAGCTACAAGAAAAAGAAGGAGCAGTTTTAATAACCTCTTATTCAGGTTTATTAATGCCAGTAAAAAATCTTGCATGTTTAATAATTGAAGAAGAGTCTTCAGAAAGCTATAAAGTAAAAAGAACACCTAAATTTGATACAAGAAGAGTTGCCTATGAGATTTTTAAAGAAAAAGATATAGCCCTTATATACTCTTCATATATTCCATCTGTAGAAACTTATTACTCAATAGAAAAAAAATTAATAACACTAATAAACAAAGATTTTACTAATTTTTATCCAAAAGCAGATTTTAAAACAATCCCATTTAAAAGAGAAAAAATTTTTGAAGAAATAACAAAACTACTTAAAGAAAATAAAAAAACTTTAATAATAGCAAATAAAAAAGCTTATGCATCTTTTTTATACTGTCCAAGATGTGATGAAGAGATAGAATGTGAAAACTGTGATACACCTTTAAAGGTTTATAAAGAGTTCC